>JANMSG010000214.1:0-3946 GCA_031389065.1 Acidobacteriota bacterium
TCCAGATGGGTGCAATTAAAAGTGAGACTCGATTTCGGCTATTGGTTTGACAACAGGTTTTCGTCAGTGCTAGTTCGCAGCCCTGAAAGGGCGAAATTCTACAGCCCAGTCCAACGGGCTGGGTAGGAACAAGCCCTCCACTCCCAGCCCTGAAAGGGCGTAATCGTTGAAGGCGCGAAGAATTATTGCGCCCTTTCAGGGCTGCTCGCTGGTCCTGGCTCTTACCTGGCGCGATGCACCAGGCTATTGAATTTCGCCCTTTCAGGGCTGGGAAAGGAAACCTCTTTTTGATTGAGTCTCACTTTTAATTGCACCCAGTCCAGATTCTTCCGCGTTGTTCTTTTCGCAATAATTCTTGTTATACTAGGCGTCAATTTCAGGAGGAAAATATGAGCCATCACCTTATGAAAAAATTTATCGTAACCCTCTTGTCCATGGTTGTCGCCGTTGATGGGTTCGCTCTTTCAACGCTTGCTCAAACCAATGCGCGAACCCTGCGCGGCTACTCGGAAGCCAACGCTAAGAAACAAATTGATTGGGAAGAAAAGATGCGCGCCATCCCTTTGCCGGATAATCTGCGCGATTATATGAAGCGGCTTTCGGCAGAACCTCATCACGTAGGCTCCGCTTATGGCAAACAAAACGCCGTATGGATGCGCGACCTCTATCGCTCGTGGGGACTGAAAGCTGAGCTTGAAGAATTCGAGGTTCTCTTTCCAACCCCGACAGAGCGCCTCCTGGAGATGATTGAACCGACGCGCTACACGGCGAAATTAAAAGAGCCAGTCATTGAAGAAGACCCCGATTCAAAAGATGAAAATCAATTGCCCAGCTATAACGCTTTTTCAGCCGATGGCGATGTCACAGGGCAACTGGTCTTCGTCAATTACGGCATCCCCGCCGATTATGACGAGTTGGCAAAGCTGGGTGTTGATGTGAAAGGCAAGATCGTGATTGCGAAGTACGGCGGCAGTTGGCGCGGCATCAAACCGAAAGTCGCTTATGAACACGGCGCCATCGGTTGTTTGATTTATTCAGACCCGAAAGATGATGGCTACTATCAAGGTGACGTTTATCCGAAAGGACCCTATCGCCCAGAGCAAGGAGTGCAGCGCGGCTCTGTGATGGATATGCCAATTCATCCCGGCGACCCGCTGACGCCCGGTTGGGGGGCTGTCAAAGGCGCACGCCGCATAGCGCGTGAAGAAGCCGAAGTCATTATGAAGATTCCCGTGATGCCGATTTCGTATGGCGATGCGCTGCCATTGCTCAAAGCCTTGAGTGGTCCCGTCGCGCCTGAGAGTTGGCGCGGCGCGTTGCCGATCACCTATCACGTAGGGCCCGGCAGCGCCAAAGTTCACCTCAAACTGAAATTCGACTGGTCGCTGCACACCCTCTACAACGTCATCGCCCGCATAGAAGGGAGCGAATATCCGGATCAATGGATTGTCTATGGCAACCATCACGACGCCTGGGTAAATGGCGCAGAGGACCCGATCAGCGGACAGGTGACGGTGCTTGAAGTCGGGCGTTCGCTTGGCGAATTGTTAAAGCAAGGTTGGAAACCGAAACGCACGATCATTTTATGCGCCTGGGATGGCGAAGAGCCTGCGCTGCTCGGTTCAACCGAATGGGTTGAAACCCACGCACAGGAGTTGAAACAAAAGTGCGTCCTTTATCTGAACTCCGACAGCACAGGCAAAGGTTTGTTAAGCGCCGGCGGTTCGCACACCCTTGAGCGCTTCGTCAACGAAGTGGCTCGCGATGTTACGCAACCGAAGGAAAGCAAATCCGTTTTGGAAGCCATGAAAGATCGGCGTATGTCGCAAGTGCGAAGCGATGTCGAGCGAATGGAATTGCGCCAGCGTGCAGATCTGCGCATCAGTGCCTTGGGGTCCGGATCCGACTACACGCCGTTTATTCAACATCTGGGCATTGCTTCGTTGAACACAGGATTTGGCGGCGAAAGCGGCGGCGGCATTTATCATTCGGTTTATGATTCGTTTTACTGGTACATGAAATATTCAGACAGCACCTTCGAGTATGGTCGGGGACTATCGCAAGTCAACGGCACGCTTGTCATGCGCCTGGCTGACGCAGACATATTGCCTTTTGAATTTACCAATCTGGCAGAAACAGTGAGTCGTTACCAGGACGATCTGGAAAAGCTCGCGTCAAGAAATAACGCGCCAAAGATGGTAAATTTCGCTTCGCTCAAGTCGGCAATCGCGTCGCTTGCAGAAAGCGCCAAGCGTTACGAGACCGCCTTGCAAAAGGCTACAGAGAGGAGTTTCGCGGCAGTCAAACAGTTCAAAGCGCTCAATGAGTTGCTCTATCAATCGGAAAGAAAATTGATCAACGAGCAAGGCTTACCCCGTCGCCCCTGGTTCAAGCATCAATTGTACGCGCCGGGTTTTTACACAGGCTATGGCGTGAAAACGATTCCCGGTGTGCGCGAAGCCCTTGAACAAAAGCAATGGAAAGAAGCCGAAGCGCAGATGAAAAACGTCAATGCGGCGTTGCAATCGCTCGCTTCGCAAATTGATGCGGCAACGCGCTTGCTTGAAGGCAAATGAAAACGACATGAAGGATTCATAAAAGAGAGTAAGGATAGGGGACGCAGAGAGAGCACAAAAGGACGGCGATTTATTTTATAGGTGAAATTCTCAAGCGATTGACGCACATTTAGGGAGACTCTTCGGGAACCTGCTCCGTCAATTCTTTTTGATTCAACCCTTCATCTTCCCAGCTCAATCGCCAGATGCGACCTTCTTCTCTCAGCATCCCAAACAGTGTCATGGTTACGGATAACACAATAGGACCGACGAATAACCCGATAATCCCGAATTGTTGAACGCCTCCGAGCAAGGCAAAAAACAGCAGCAAGGTCGGCAATTTCACCTGTCCGCTCATCACCAAAGGTCTGAGAAAATTGTCAACCATTCCGATGACGCCTGCGCCAAAGGCTAACAAAAAAATCCCTTTGCCCAAACTGCCACTTGCCATCAAAAATATGGAGGCCGGCAGCCAGATGAGCCCCGAACCAACCATCGGGATCAGGGAAAAAATCATCGTGACAATTCCCCACAAGATCGGCGACGGTAGCCCCAGCGCCCAGAAAGCGAGGCTCGTCAGAGACCCTTGAGCAAAAGCGACAGCAAGAGTTCCGTAAAGGCTTGCGGTTATCGTGCTACTGATTCCCGTGAATAGTTTTTCTACCTGTTCATCGCTGAATGGCAAGACTGCTGAGGCACGCCTGCGAAGGTGCTTCCCTTCTCTGAAAAGAAAAAAGAGGGTAAAGAAAGCGATCATGGAGTTGATCACCAGCGAAGTGATGTTGCCGACGGCGCCCGCAGCAAAACTCACCAGATAGGCGCTGGTTTCCTGAATACGCGTGAGCAAAGCCTTGCGTAAATCGAAGGTGGACAGATCAACATATCTGCCAAGCCAGCCGATAGGTTTTTCTAAAACGTGCAGCAGATAAGGCGTCCAGCCGCCTTCTTCGGCGCTGCGTTCACCGAGGTTCTGATACAAATCTCCAAGCTCTCTGGTTATTGCGATGCCGATTAAAATTGCCGGGAGGACGATAACCAGGATCACCAGCAAAGTGGAGAGGAGCGCGGCAAAATTGTGATTGCGTATATACTTATTGATGAAAGCATGAACCGGATGAAAGGCAATCGCCAGCACGAACGCCGTAATTATCGGCATAATAAAAGGCTTTGCAATAACATAGCAAAAATAGAGCGCAATCGCCGTGAGCGACAAAAGAAATATGTTAGCAACTCGCCTCTTTGTCATAATGAGCATTGAGCTTTCATCGCTCGTTGATGGCAACAAGCAGTAAGCTTTCATCAATTTTCTATTGAGGCTGTTAACTATACACCCAAACAAGGTGCCAACTCCAAAGGCAATCGCTACGGATTTAATTAGATTTTGCTTGCCG
>JANMSG010000217.1:0-17485 GCA_031389065.1 Acidobacteriota bacterium
GGGAGCAATAGTTGTACGATGTGCGTGTTTCTTCAGACGCGTCCGTTGGAACAGTCTACTTTTATGAGGAGTTAGTGAGTATTATTGCAGTCGGAGATCCAACGAAGATCGGAACAGGATACCTGAAAAGAAGAATATAGCCTGAGGAACTCCGCTAATGTTTTTAGCCGCGTCTAATCTGTTTGATCGTTAAGCAGCCTCCCTTTGCTGAATAGTCAATCTTTCCCGCCATCTTTAACCTACCGAAATATCCTCTCAAGAGAATCGCCATGGAATTTCAAAACCTTTGTATCAAAATAGTGTGGAACGATTGTTGCTCCTATTGATCGGGGGGGAATAATAATATGAGCACTAATTTTATGACGAAAGCTACGAAGGAGCATCTTCCGATTACTGAACCGAAATCCTTAGCCAACAGCCAGGAGAGTAACGAATTTACAAATTTATTTAACGAGAATTTAATTTTAGTTTCGGCTTTGTCGGATATAGGCATGTCTCGTTCGAAAAATGAGGACTCCTATTCTGTCGCCGATTTAACTACAGGGGCGGCGGCGCTTGATGACGATTTTACGCCGCACAGAATTGGCGATCGCGGCACCTTGCTGGTAGTTGCAGATGGTATGGGCGGCGCGGCGGCCGGGAAAGTGGCGAGCGAAATGGCGATTGCCGCTTTGCAGGGAGTCTTGATCCAGGATTTATCAAATCTTAGTCTTAGCGCACGCCTTGCGAATGCTACGGAGGCAGCCAATCGTCAAGTTTACGAGTTCGCCCGTCAGAACCCTGACTTAAAGGGTATGGGTACGACTTTGACGGCAATCCTTGTGCAGAACAATTCAGCTTGTATCTCTCAGGTAGGCGATTCGCGCGCCTATTTGATCAGAGATGAAAAGATACATCAGCTTACGAAAGATCAGACCCTGGTGCAGAAATTACTTGATGACGGCCGTATCACCGCAGAAGCAGCCCTTAACTATTCGAGGAATGTTATCTTGCAGGCCGTAGGGACAGAGCCGACAGTTGATTACGCGCTTGCTGCGATAGAACTCTTCCACAACGATTATTTGTTGTTGTGTAGCGACGGGCTCTCATCCAAGGTCACCTCTGAAGAGATACTCAATACAATTCAGAATTCGGCGACTTTGCCTGACGCTTGCAACGTCCTAGTGGGTTTAGCCAATGAAAGAGGTGGTGAAGATAACATCACGGTGGTCATTGCAAAGCTTTATGAAGCAAAAATGAAATCAGGCGATGAATCTGTTTTCGATTTTGATCCTTTCAGAAAAGCTGCTTGAAGTAGAGAGCATTAGGTTTCGAGGTACGCTATAAAGGTTCGGCAACCTTCAATTTGCGGTGAATGGAAATAGCAGAAAATACAAGTAACCGGACACGCAATGGCAAGCCGTTCTAACCTCTCAAGCTTCACTGTCAAATGGTTATGTTAAAAAGGTAATTCAAAAGGGCAGGATGATTTCCCCTACCCTTTTTGAATTTTATTCGACTTTGCAAAATTCTATAGCCTCAATACGGATAAAGACTGGTTTCTAGGTGTTTCGATATAATGCGTTGACGTATGATTTTAATTCGCAAGCGAAGGCAACTTTACTTCTGCAATGCAAATTCTTCTGTTCTGTAAAGTGTTACTGACAATCTGTTTTGCACAAAGCTGCAACACAGATTCTAAAAAAAGCTCTATAAACGCAGCATTTCGGTTTTTGAACTTCATTGAATAAACAATGGCAAAATGATTAAAGAACAATTGCGCTGTGGCATCAACATTGCTCTATAGAGATGTGAAAGGAGAATAATTATGTCACTGGTTTCAATATTACTTTTGTTACTGATCGCAGCAGTTTGCGGATTTTTGGGGCAAGCTATCGCTGGTGTTGGTCGTGGCGGGCTCTTAGTTGCTATTGTTTTGGGTTTCATAGGTGCTTTGCTCGGCAGTTGGATGGCAAGCAATATGGGACTGCCAGAGCTTTTTAACATCAATGTCGGAGGCAAATCTTTTCCGATTCTCTAGTCAATCATAGGCTCTGCGCTGTTTGTCGCAGTTCTCAGTTTAATCAGCAGGCGGCGCTTCGCTTAATCGGCAAATTGGCTGAAAAAGCGTAAAATAAGAAATCAATAGAATATTTTCAGGGCGATCATCAGTGGTCGCCCTTTTGGTTATTGGTGAACCACGAGCTTTGACATTGGTGTTTGCGTCGCGTATGGTTTGAAGTTTGTTTAACGCATAATTTTTAACCATGAGGAAGAAATAGAATGGAAACCATATCGGCGCATGGCGGACGGCTCATTAATCGTGAAGTCACGGGAGTTGAGCGCGAGACTCTAGTAGAAAAAACGCCCGCGATGCCTAAGCTAAATTTACGACCACGCGAAATCTCTGATCTTGAGATGATTGCCAACGGTGCCTTCAGCCCGCTCGAAGGCTTTATGTGCGAAGACGATTATATCTCTGTGCGCGGCAACAAACACTTGGCGTCAGGCTTGCCCTGGACGATCCCTGTAACGCTTTCAACAACCGACGAGCTTGCAGACAAATTGAAAGAAGGCGACGACATCGCGCTTTTTGCCGACGAGCATATTTTAGGCGTCTTACATCTTCAGCAAAAATATCATTACGACAAACAGCGTGAGGCTGAGCGTGTTTATTTGACAGACGAAACCGCGCATCCGGGAGTTGCCGCGCTTTACGAGCAAGGCGATTGGTTGTTGGGTGGAAAAATCAGTTTGCTCAATCGCCCGCAGAACCCTGCTTTCCCGGCTTTTCGCTTAGACCCCAGTCAAACCCGCGAGGCCTTCAAAAAGAAAGGCTGGCATCGCGTCGTTGCCTTTCAAACTCGCAACCCGATTCATCGGGCTCACGAATACATCATCAAATGTGCCCTCGAAACGGTTGACGGATTGTTGTTGCATCCGCTGGTTGGTGAAACCAAATCGGACGACATCCCCGCCGATGTGCGAATGAATTGTTACGAAGTGATGCTTGAAAATTACTTTCCCAAGAATCGAACTTTTCTTGCCGTCAATCCTGCGGCAATGCGTTACGCGGGACCCCGCGAAGCAGTCTTTCACGCCATCATCAGAAAGAATTATGGCTGTACACATTTCATCGTTGGGCGCGACCACGCAGGCGTAGGCAATTATTACGGCACCTATGACGCGCACTATATATTCAACGAATTCGATCCTGAATTATTAGGCATCACACCCATGTTTTTTGACCATTCGTTCTACTGCAAAGTGTGCGACGCGATGGCATCGAATAAAACCTGCCCACACGATTCAAACCAGCACGTCACGCTTTCAGGCACAAAGGTACGCGAGATGTTGTCAAGCGGACAGATGCCTCCGAAAGAATTTTCGCGCCCCGAAGTTGCACAGATCCTGATTGAATCAATGATGAAGAAATAATTCCGCTAATGGAAGACCGCTATTATGTCAATCTCGCTGCGGCATTCGTGCAAGGGAAACTTGGTATGATGCCGCAGCTTTCTGCTGAGGAAATCATTCAAGCAGGATTGAGTGAAGGGCTTCGACTCCACAAATTCAAACGCAATGCCCAACTGCCGCGGGTGCGTAAAGCGCTAGGCATTTTGCGCGGGCTTGCGCCAAAAAGCCTGCTCGATATAGGCAGCGGTAGAGGCACTTTTTTATGGCCTTTGCTCGAAGCGTTTCCTTACCTGTCTGCTACTGCAATTGATTTGAGCCAGCGAAGAGCCAAAGACCTGGACGCGATGCGGCGCGGCGGCGTAGATAATCTTACGGTTGTTTGCGGTGATGGAGTGACGCTGCCTTTCGCCAGCAGGTGTTTCGATGTTGTGATGATGCTTGAAGTGCTGGAGCATATGTTACTGCCCGAAAAAGCTGTTGCTGAAGCGTTGCGCGTTACCAGTCGTTTCGTGGTTGTCTCTGTTCCTTCAAAAGTAGACGACAATCCCGAACACCTTCATCTGTTCAATAAAACAAAGCTCGAAGCAATGTTTCAACAGGCTGGCGCAAAGCACATAACGTTTGACTTTGTGTTGAATCACATCATCGCTGTAGTAAAAATTTGAAGTGGAGTTCACCGGTCGCGCGGCTTTCGTTTTTTCTCCAACGCCCGCGCAAACTGTGGGCTTTGACAGGGTTTGATTACGATGAACAGGCTTTACAAATACCCGCGTACACATCACCTGGAAGGGTCGCGTTTGCAAGCGGGCGACGAAGACCTTGACAGCGTTTCGTTTGATTCGTTGAAAGGTCGTTTTATTGTCATTGAAGAGAAACTCGATGGTGCGAATTCAGGAATCAGTTTCAATGAAAATGGAACCTTGTACCTGCAAAGTCGTGGGCATTACTTGGATGGCGGAGCGCGTGAAAAACAATTCGCTTTGTTCAAGACCTGGGCGAACGCCTACAAGCAGGCGTTATGGGAATCGTTAAGCTCGCGTTACGTGTTATACGGCGAATGGCTATATGCAAAGCACACGGTTTTTTATGACACGTTGCCGCATTACTTTTGCGAGTTCGATATTCTGGACACTGCAAACGGCGAGTTCTTATCAACCGAACAAAGACACGCGAGGCTTAAAAATTCGCCGGTTGTTTCGGTGCCTGTGTTGTGGCGCGGCGCGGCAAAATCGCTTAAACATGTGCGCTCATTCCTAAGACATTCGCTTTATAAAAGTGATGCGTGGCGCGACACTTTACACGAGGTTTGTGTTACAAAAGGTCAAAATATCGAACTTGTGAAGATGCAAACGGATGATTCGGATTTGATGGAAGGGCTTTACATCAAAGTTGAAGAAGAGGGGCAAGTCGTTGAGCGCTACAAATTCATTCGTGCAAGTTTCCTGCAAGCGGTCTTTGATTCGGGAAGCCATTGGATGGACCGCCCTATCCTGCCCAATCAACTGCGCGAGGGTTGTGATCTTTTCGGAGCGTCGTTGTGATTTTTTCTTTAGTACCAAAACCGCCTGATTTCAAGCTTGATTGGGATGCTCTCAATGATGAGTTTCAATGGCTGCGAAATATGCAAGGCTGCCCGCAAGACGCTGTTCATCACGCCGAAGGCGATGTCTGGATTCATACGAGAATGGTTTGCGAGGCAATGCTTGCCAATGCAGATTGGCAGTCGCGCAACGAAACAGAGCGTGCCATTTTATTTGTCGCCGCCTTGATGCACGATGTAGCAAAGCCGTATTGCACACGAACGGAAGATGACGGACGCGTAACCAGTCGCGGTCATTCCTTGCAGGGCGAAAAGCTGGCGCGAGAAATTCTCTGGCGTCTGAATGTGCCTTTTCCTGTGCGAGAGCAGATCACTGCTTTGATTCGTTATCATCAAACGCCTTTCTTTTTAATCGAACGAGAAGATGCCGCGCGCAATGCTTTCCGCGTCAGCCAAACTGCCAGATGCGATCATCTGGCGATGGTGACAAAAGCCGATGCGCTTGGTCGTGTGTGCAAAGATCAACAGCGCCTGCTTGATAACATAGGGTTGTTTGTAGAGTATTGCCGTGAGCATCGTTGTCTTGATAGACCGCGAATGTTTCCATCCGACCACAGCCGTTTTCTTTACTTTCACAAAGAAGACCGCGATCCTCTATACCCGGCCTTTGATGATACGCGATGCGAAGTGATCTTGATGTCAGGGCTGCCGGGCGCAGGCAAAGATTACTGGATTCAAAAAAATCTGCCGGGCTGGCACTTGATTTCACTCGATAACATTCGCCGCGAGATGAAGATTGCGCCGACAGAAAATCAAGGTCGTGTAATTGCCAGAGCGCGCGAGTTGGCGCGCCAATATTTGCGCAAGAAGCAAAACTTTGTTTGGAACGCTACAAACTTGAGCCGTCAGATTCGCGAACAATCCATAGGGCTTTTGGCAAGTTATCATGCTCGCATACGAATTATTTACATTGAACCGAGCGCCGAAACACTTACTCAGCAAAACCGCGAGCGCAATTGGCCTGTGCCTGAATCGGCGATTAACAAAATGCTTGCGCGTTGGGAAGTGCCGGACCTCACCGAAGCCCATCAGGTGGATTGGATCGTCAATGAAGGTTGAAAGAAATTATCGAAGTGTGGAAAAACCTTGTTGCCTCGAAGTCTTGAAAACTCACTGTCGCAGGGCTCTCAGGCTCTGCAATAATTTCATCGCTGCGTCCACAGGCTGCGAGACTCTGAGGGGAATACCCACGTCGTATTCGTTCAATTGAAAAACTCTTACCCTTTCGATACTCAACTGTCATCTTCGATTCGCTCAATCAGAAGTCCCTGTAGTATTTTATTTATGCAGGCAGCACGTGACCAAGTGTTTGTTTCAAGGAGCGATACAAGCCTACAAAATTGATTGAAAGAGCCGGGTGTAGATGCACTATAATTTTCGTGACCAAGCTGTTGCTGACCGACGAAGGGGCGCTTCATCAAAACGCAAAATCATTTTTATCGCCGCATTGTTGTTGATAGCAATTGCCGCGACCGTGATTTTTCTATTCCTTTTCAAAACGAAAAAAGCTCCAACGAACCGTGAGGCGATTGGCAAAGTCACAAGCTTTGCGGGCGCAGGCTTCCCAGGCGTTGAAGACGGCGCGAGCAAACAAGCTGCATTCAGCGATCCTTTCGGCGTAGCCGTAGATTCAAAAGGCAATGTCATCATCGCAGATGGCGGCGCAAGCAATCGCATTCGCAGAATTACAGTGCAAGGCAAAGTGGAAGCCCTCGCCGGTTCCGAGGAAGGCTTTGCGGATGGCAACGCTTTAGAAGCAAAATTCAATACGCCTTCCGGCATAGCCATTGATCAAGATGACAACCTTATCATCGCTGACACCTCGAACAATCGAATTCGTAAGCTCGATAATATAGGACAAGTCACGACAATCGCAGGGACAGGAGCAGTGGGTTTCAAAGACGGTGCGGCATCAGTAGCCTTGTTCGATGCGCCCGTGGGCGTCGCTGTGGATGAGCAAGGTAATGTGTTTGTGGCGGACACATATAACGACTGCATCAGGAAAATTTCCAAGGACGGAAGCGTGTCAACCATCGCTGGCTCAGGCATTGCCGGTTACAAGGATGGGCAAGCGTCGGAAGCGTTGTTCGACACGCCTTGCGGAATCGCGGTTGATAAACAAGGCAATCTTTTCGTAGCAGATACAGGCAACAGCGCGATTCGCAAAATCACTCCACAAGGCGAAGTCGTTACTATTGCAGGCGGCTCGCTAGATGAAGGTGATGTGCTTTATGGTGGAGAAGTCCGCTACTATCGCCCGGTTGGTATAACCATAACTCACGATGGTTTTTTATTTGTCGTAGATCAAGGCAACAGTCATATCAGTCAAATCCTTCCTGATAGCCACTATCTGTATTATGCGGGCTGGCTACATGGCTTTGCAGACGCAACAGGGTTTGCGGCAAGGTTCAATGCGCCATCGGGAATTGCTATTGATAACCAAGGCAGCCTTTATGTCGCTGACACACAAAATTATCTAATCCGAAGGCTGGAACCAGCGGCGCGTGATTATGTCAATAACCCAGCTGGCTACTTTCCTGCTGTGAAACCACTTGTAGAAGATTTTATTCAACCGCCTGATATCAATGAGGAGACGGATTCACAGGAAAACTTAAACTCCCATGCAATGATTCCGAAACTCGACAATGAAACGCTTGGCATCAATAAGCCTTTCCCATGGCCTCTGTATCCGCAGAATCAGTGGCACGAAGTTGCAGGGGTTGTTGGTGAAGTTCGTGGCTCGTTTGACGGCGAAGCGCGCCACCACTTGCACAGTGGCTTGGACATTGTTGGCAAGATGGGCGAGCCTGTCCTGTCTATTATTGATGAAAAAGTCACTGCGCCGATTTCGACCTGGGGCTATAACGAATCAGGCGAAGGTATACAGGTCGGCTTGATGAGCTACATACACATTCGCGTCGGGCGCGACAGTAAAGACCAGATTCAAACCAGCGAAAAATTCAAACCGCGCTTCGATGACCAAGGGAAGTTGATTGGTGTCAGAGTTCGACGCGGTACACGCTTCAAAACAGGTGATCTTATTGGCACTCTCAATCGCCTCTATCACGTTCACATGAATTTAGGACCGCGTAATGCAGAAGCCAACGCAATACAATTTCCCTTTGTAAATTTCAAAGACACCGTTATGCCTGTCATTGAACCACATGGCATAGAAGTGATGACGACGGAAGGTCAGCCGTTGAAAGAAAAGACCAACGGACGTTTGGTCATTACCGGCGATGTAGCCATTGTCGTCACCGCGTACGATCAGGTTGACGGCAACAAGAAGACTCGTAAGCTTGGGCTTTTCAGAGTCGGCTATCAGTTGTTACACACGGACGGCTCGCCCGTAAAGGATTTTGAGCAACCGCTTATCAATATAGAGTTCAACCGTCTTCCTGCGGAGACGGATATAAGCTGTTACCCTAAGGACTGCTATTCCGTACGCAAAGTTTACGCGGAAGGCAGCGGCGTAAGCGCGTATGGGACACCTACGAAATTCAAGTACGTGGTGACGAATCGTGTTCGTGATGGTGAAGCGCGGCAAGGTTGGCTTCGCACATCGCGGTTCACAACGGGTAACTATATCTTGAAAGTTATCGCAGAAGATTATGCAGGAAATCGCGTTTTGGGGAAATCTGCGGAGCTGGCGATTGCCATTAAATAAAGGGAATTGCGTAAAAAAAGACGCTTTATGCCGACAAATAAATTGCTCGACAAAATAGCCATAGACTGGTAGCCTAAAATGGTTCGTAGCGACAGCGCGCATCACTGTCGCAAGTTTTGGTGTTTGGAGCGCGCGTTCTCTGTTCGGAAGTGTCTTGCTAAGACTACCTGACATGACCTTCTTGCCGGATAGCTAGACCGAGTTCCTTTAACAAGGTGTCAATGAGACAATCAGGAGATTAGGTATGAGAATATTTGTTGGCAATCTGTCGTATCAGACGACAGAAGAAAACCTTAATACGCTGTTTTCGCAAGCCGGTCAGGTCGAATCAGCTTCAATCGTAACGGACAGAGGCACAGGTCGCTCACGAGGTTTTGCTTTCGTAGAGATGGACAATGATTCCGGAGCCAAGGCTATTGAACAATTCAATGGATACGAGCTTGATGGTCGCACGATCAATGTCAACGAAGCGCGTCCCCGCAATGAAGGTGGCGGCGGTGGTGGTGGCGGTCGTGGCGGCGGCTTCAATCGCGGCGGCGGCGGCGGTCGTGGTGGCTACGGCGGCGGCGGTGGCGGCGGTCGCGGCGGCAGCGGTGGCGGCGGCGGCGGTCGTGATAATCGCGAACCCAGATGGTAAGCTTGCTTCCAGAAGGCTAATAAAAAAGACCGAGATCGTCTCGGTCTTTTTTATTTGTGCGCCCGGCAGGGCGCGATCACTAGGAGGTGAAAGTCCTCTACGAGCCCGATAGGGGGAATCGTTAGCCGGACGGCAAGGGTGTCCATCGCGAGGTGGAATCTGAAGGAAGCCGCAGGCAAAACGCTGGCCCGACGAACAGAAATTGCATAAGAGGCGGCAAAGCTGGATAAGAAGGCAAATATCTTCAAAGTCCAATACCTGTACGGAAAACCTTGCCGTAGATGCGGCGGGCATAAGCGCGAAGGTGGTTGCGCATTACCCGGGGAGGTCTGTTGCTCTGCTTGAGTGCTACTGCCATCGAGAGGTGACAGGAAGGAGCAACAGAAGTCAGCCGAGGGCATAGTAGGTTGCTCGACCCAACTGAAGGCCCGAACGTGAAGTAAGGGTGAGGAGACTTGAATTTCGATGATGGCAAGAGACGCAGAAAGTACGGCTGAGAAGCCTGAATCCCGCTCTGAGAGTAGCCGCCGGAAGTGGCGAGGGTAAGAGAAGGGTGCGTCAAGCGTCACGGCAAGGAAAGAAACTTTGAACCAGAGTCGCAGTGATTGCTAAAGCAGAGGTCGGAGCAATAGCTGCTGAAGCGAGCCTTGTGAGGAGAGAGTACTTCACGAACCGCCGGATACGGAACCGTATGTCCGGTGGTGTGGGAGGACGGGAGTCGTGAGGCTCCCTCCTACCCGATTGATAGAGAGGGAATGACGAAAGTCGCCGAAAAGATTGAGGATTAGAACTTTGCCTTTATTGAAATACTTCTTTAAGGCTTTCGGCTTTTAACAATTGCAGACCCCAGTTTTCTAATCTTGAGGTGCTGGCTCTGTCAATTTTCTTGGTTGCCCATTGCGGCAGTATGCCAAACTTACTTTCAAGCATACGACGTAAAATAGCACGTTCGCCCTCTTTCTCGCCCGCTTTGATTCCTTCTTTGATTCCTTCTTTGATTCCTTCTTTGATTCCTTCTTTTTTGCCGCGTTTCTGACCATCGAGAAATACTTCTCGCAAAAAAGAATTTTCCATAATATCTATTGTAATCGGCATTTGTTTAACCTCTTGCTTCACGATTCCCTCTAACTGTCTCAATCCTGATATTATCAAAAGCTTCGACAACATATCCACCGCTCTTTTTTTCGGCAGCCTTGCGATGCGTTGCAGAATTCGTTGAATGCTTTTTTTCGTATTGCTCATCTTGCAGAGAATCGCCAGCACATTATCTTCCAGCGATTGGCTCTCCAGCAATAGCTCCGCATCAATATCGGCAATGTTTACCACGTCGTAACGAAAGCTCAATTTTTTGTGGCGTATATGGCTCTCTAAAGAAAGCGCTTTATTGCCTACGTAAAGAATTTGCTGTAGAGGAGCTTGTTTGTACAGCCGCCAAATCAGCAGGTAATATTCAAGCATACGCCAAGGCATATCTTCATCGTTGTCGCTTTGCAACTCCAGATGATAAATGCGCCCATCAGTTAAACGCACTACGAGATCAGGTCGGCGCATACGCACGGCGGGATATTCTACAGTTAATAATTCATCAGGTGGCACGCCGACCAAAATCTCTAACAAGCGCACCGGCGCAGCCTGAAATAAATCTTTAAGGGTTGTGTCGTAGCGCATAAAGTCCGCTTATCTTTTATTCGCTTTTCTCAGCATCTCTTCGCGTTTTGCTTTGAACTCTGTGCCGGGCGACCACTGCGGGTACTTCGCTGTGTTTGCGACTTTAAAGCCTACGGTGAACATCAACTGTGCGTCTTCGATTGCGCCTGTCAAATCCCAATCAGGCTTCACTTCGTCCGAAGGTTTGTGATAGTCATTGGCGGTGTATTCTTCGCGTTTTTTAGAACCATAGCCTACAGGCTTATTTATATAATCAATGCCTGAATCGGGGTCGAGCGCCGGTACGCCTTGCTTCGCAAAATTGAAATGATCCGAGCGATAATAAAAACCTTTTTCAGGTTCTGCGTCAGGGCGCAAGACTCTGTTTTGAGTGGCAGCCGCTTCTTTCAACACCTCATCGAGCGTTGAATTGCCGAGCCCGATTACGGTTATGTCTTTTGTGCGTCCCCATTGATTGACGCCGTCAATATTGATGTTGGCGACGGTCTTTTCAAGAGGATAAATCGGATTTTCAGCGTAATACTTCGAACCCAGCAAACCTCTCTCTTCGGCGGTGACGAAGAGAAAGAGGGTCGAACGGGCAGGAGGTTTTGGCAGCGCTTTGAAGGCTCTGGCAATCTCTAAGACAACCGCGCACCCGGAGGCGTTATCTAAAGCGCCGTTGTAAATCTTATCGCCTTTTGCATCGGGGAGGCTGACACCGAAATGATCCCAATGCGCCGTGTAGATAACGTATTCGTCTTTCAGGCGCGGGTCTGAGCCTGGCAGTTTCGCCACGACGTTTTTGGAATCAATGTGGCGAATCTTGCTTTCGATAGTCAGCCTTGCGCGAGCTTTCAAATCAACAGGTTTGAAGTCACGTCGAAGCGCCGCTTTCTTCATTGCATCAAAACCCATGCCGACGGTGCCGAACAATTCGCGTGCCCGTTCATTGGTTATCCAACCTTCAACATTGACGCGAGACATATTGTTGTCTTTCGATACCAGATCGAAATTTTCAACCGAGAAACTGCCACGAGGCACAGCCCAGGGGTATGCTGCGGGAGCGGTTTCGTGGACGATGAAGATGCCAGCCGCGCCTTTTTGTGCGGCGATTTCATATTTGTATGTCCAGCGACCATAGTAAGTCATCGCCCGTCCGCCAAACATCTTCGCATTGAGTTTCGAGGGATCGTTCGGATCAGGAATGGGCGGGACGCTGACCAGCATAACTAAAACTTTGCCGCGCACATCCAGTCCTTTGTAATCGTCCCAACCATATTCCGGCGCGACGACGCCGTAGCCTACGAAAACCATGTCGGCGTCAAAGCTGGTTTTATCAACGACGCGAACCGTGCGCGCCACGAAATCTTCGCCGAACTTCCATTGCAAATCCTTGCCAGCGGTTTTGATTTTCAACTCGGTGTCTGGATTGGTGGTGATACCGACGAGCGGTACTTTTTGAATGTATGTGCCATCGGTGTTGCCCGGCTCAAGCTCGGCTTTCTTCAAGATTCTTTCCAGATAGTTGACCGTCGCTTCTTCGCCGGGTGTGCCGGGGGCGCGACCTTCAAATTCATCGGACGCAAGCCTGTTTATGTGACGCATCAATTCATCAGAGGTGATGGAATTGAGAGCTTCTTGCGAAGGCGAAGAAGACGACGCAACAGGCTTTCGTCCGATGCGTTTTTGCGTAGCGCCTGCGAGCGCGAGACTGAAAATTAAAAGAACAAAGCACAGGGAAAAAACAGATCGTTTCATTGTTGAATAGCCTCCGATTATTAAATGTCTGATGGTTGCCAAACGGTGATTCCCGAAACTGCGGAAAAATCGTTGTCGCGCGTGACAATGTTTGAAATGCCAAGCCTTTGAGCGCAGGCAATGTTGATGGAATCGTTGACGAAAAGCCCATAGCTTTGACGCAATTGATGACTTGCGGCTATGTCAGCAAGCGTAACTTCGATGACAAATAATGGAAAATTGAGCAAATCTTTAACATCGCTGACATAGTCTGTGAGCGAAGAGATCACTGTCGGATTTGCTTTCAGTTTTTTTAGAGGTTGTCCTGAAGAAATTAAACCTTTTGTGATTGCTTCCGTAATCATTCGTTTGTGTAAAGTTTCAGCGAGTACGATTGTCGTAACATATGGTTTGATTTCGCCATTTTGCCCACGACTCAGAAAATTTTTACAATCTGCGGACAAACCTCCGAGATGATAGATAAGTATGTTTGAGTCTATCAGCACAGAGGTTTGCGCTGGTATCAACTTAATATCCACAGAATTCCTCGTCTTCTGCAATTGAGATGAGTGTTTCGCGGTCTATCCCCTTAATGGTTCCAAATGTTTTTTCTACCAGATCTATATCTCTGCTAACTTTAGCTTTAACTCTTCCGGAAAGTTGGATCTCTTCAAGCAATTGCTCAACCAATTGTGCTTGCTCTTCTAAAGGCAGTTTGCGAACTTCGTTCAATACGGATTCAAAACTGGATTGGCTCATAACTCTTACCTCTTATCGTTATTTTCCGCTGGTCATTATAGCATTGAACAAGAAGGGAAACGTCGCAACGCTTTGCCCGCGATATTGCGGGCGAAAGGCAAACATGACGATGCGACCTTTGCCGCGCCTGGCTTCGACGATTGCGCCTTTACCGGCAATCTTTTCCGCGCCCAATAACCACCCAGACAACAATAACTCTTTGGCGTCGGCAAACCTGGCGATGACTTTCGCGTCACCTCCGGTCACTTCAAACGCCGGGCTGGTTTCAAACCAGGCGATGCTTTCGTCCTTGGTTGATTCAAGTGTCGGAGCGTTGCGCGTCAGTTCGCTTGCGGTGTCGAATTTGATTTTGAGGATAGAGCCGGGACAGTAAAAATCTTTCGGCAGCACTCCCGTTAAAACGTTTTTCACGGGCACGCCAAGATGCTCGATGGCAAACTCCGAAGCGTCGTTCAAAGTGATAACTGTGCCGCCATCTTCGATGAATTTCTTCAACGCTTCAACGCCGTCTTTGCCCAATCCGCCGGACACTTCTTTCGGATAGCGACTCTCAGGCAAGCCGCTAAAGATACCTCTCGCATTTTGGTCTGGAAAGACTATGCAATCGAATTTATCGCGCAGATTACCGGCGCGAATTTCTGCATCAAGCAGTGATTTGTATGATAGCTTGAAAGGCAGTTTATCTTTGTATTGGTCAAATATCCAACGAGTCCAGCCTTCATCCATCGAAGCTGCATAACTTTTATAAAGACCAATTCTTAAGTTTGGTGGATGACCCATTCCAGAAGAGAGACCTGAGCCTACTCCAGTTGATGGAGGTTTGGGCAGGTTGAAAGGTTTATCAATTTGAGTGGCGTTAACTCCCATCAGTAAAGGCAAGGTATGTGCAGTCACATCATAAGGACGCTGCGGAGGCCCTCCCGGATACTGGCGCAAATCGGGATACTGCTGGCGTTCAAGCAGAGTCTTAGCGAAAGCGCCGTAAGGCTGCGCCATAGGAATTATTTTGGTTCCTGCCGGGTATTGCTTGCCGTTAGCGTCAAATGCAGAAACTGTATCAAGTAACTCAACGCCACCTCTGGATAAAATTGACAAGAGCCTTTGCATTCCATCCATTCGCCATTCAGTGGCGTTGCCGTCAACTGGCGGAATCAAAAACGCGAAAGGCTCGCCCGTCTTTCGTTCGCGTACGGCGTCTTTACCGATCAGATAAAAATCTTTCAACCAGCGTTCTCGATAACGCGCTGCGTTTCGCATCAAGGCGAATGCGCCAGACCTTTGATACTCAACAATGTCTGAAAGCTTCCACTCGCCGCCCTGCCAGACCACTGGATAATTCCAACTGCGCTTTTTCGTATCCACGTTGACTTGCGGAGTCTGCTTTTCAAACTCCACAGTCGTAGGCGTTGCCAGGCGAGCCGATGCCGTCTCGCTCAAAATGCGAATGCCGCCGTGGTAATGTTGATAGGCCCTGGCCGGTGTCCACGCATCGTAAACGCCGTTAATCACTACGCCCGCTTTGCCCTCGCTGAGCATGTCCCAAGCCATCGCCGAGCCCATAAAATTGACGCCCGCTTGAATGATCGGCGGCACGTTCGGCTCCCATGGTTCTACGTAAGGTGGAATGAAAAAGCGCGTTCCGGTTTCGCCCTGTTGATGAATGTCGTGGACGATTTGCGGGTGCCAGACGTTGTGGATTTTATCAACCGTGAGTTGCGTTTCGACTTGCGTAAAAGCGTACCAGTCGCGGTTGTTGTCGTGTCCCGTGTAATGATGATAAAGCTCCGGCGGCGAAGTCCCTTCTGCGGCAGTGCCAAGCGTTTTGTCGTACCAATTTTTTACGATGTCAACGCCATCAGGATTCAAAGATGGAACGAGCAGGATGATGCACTTGTCTAGAATATCTCTTGTATCCTGCGAATCATCGGAGGCGAGTTTGTAAGCGATGTTCATCGAAACCAGATTGGCACCTACCTCGGTTGAGTGAATGCCGCAAGTAATCAAGACAATCGTGCGTCCTTCGGCGATCAACTTTTCCGCTTCCGCATCGTTGCTGCCAACGGTGCGCGGGTCTGCGAGCTTGCGTTGAATCTCTTTGTAGCGGTCGAGTTTCGCAAGGTTCGCGGGCGATGAAATCGTCGCCACGACAAACGGACGATCAAGTGTTGTTTTGCCAAGTTCTTCAAACTTTACGCGATTGCTGGCTTTGTCTAAGGCTTTGAAATAATCAACGAACTGCGCCCAGGAAGCGAGCTTGCGATCATCGCCGGGTGTAAAGCCTATGACGTCGCGCGGCGCAGGCACATTACTTTTCGCAGATGCGGGTGAGCCTTTCGGGGTTTGCCGCGCCGCCTTGTTGGCGGCAACTGTGAGCAGATTTGCGCTCAACACGAAGCAAATAAATAAGAAAAAGAGAGCACGACTTTTGCAAGAAAGAGGATTGATGAATGGCATGAGAGTTATCCTTGTCTGAAAATCATGAGACAAACATCCACTGGTTTGATAAGAGCGTGTTCAGGAATTCAAAATTTGCACCAGAGGTTGCACGCATTGGTATCTACACACCTTTTCGGGCGGCTCTGCCGCTTTGATGTGGGGATAGGCTATGCCTTTCCGTAAGCCTTGCCTCTCCCTGCTTGCGGCTACGCCGCCCATTTGGGGCGTAGCCCCGAAGAAAAGGAGAGTTCGCCGCACGGGGAGTCACAGACTCCGCGCACATCAAAGCGGCAGAGCCGCAATAACACAAGCTGCAAAACTTGTGTAGATACCAATGCGCTGCCTGTCTGGCTACCTCCTCATCGCGCAGCGTTGCGGCGAGCGACAATTTCTAAACAGATGCAAAGGCGCTAAAGGCACGCAAATAAGACTTTTCAATTCGCGCCGACTAAATTGTGAACCGTCAGCAACGCTTACTCGACGACGCGATGATAGATAGCGCCGCCGCCCGCCGCCCATACGTGAGTTGCATCAATCCCGTGAATCTTGAAGAAGAAAATCAATTGATCGGCAACCACAACTTCGCTGTTCCAATAGCGCCCGCCATCGGCGGTGTAGTAAATATATTTTCCGTAATTCTTGATAGTCCATGCCTCGTTTGCATTGATGGCGAAAATATCGCGGTAGCCTTCCTCCTCACTCATCAGTTTTTTAGACCAAGCCGTGCCACCATTGGTTGTCCCAAGCACGCGCCCTTGATCTCTGTCGTCATTTAAAGCGACAGAAAAACCGTTGTTTGCATCTGTGAATGAGACGCCTACCATATTGAATTTTTTTGAGCCTTCGCCGGTTAAATCAATGGCTGAGCCTTCGCCCGGTTCGAGCTCGCTTTTTTGCGCGTCCCAAGAGCGTCCCCTGTCAGTGGTTTTGTAAGTTGCGCCCCGCTGCCCGACTACCCAGCCGGTCGTTTGGTCAATAAATTGAATATCGCTCAATCCGACAGGTACGCGACGTTGCGATTGCCAGGTCTTGCCGCCATCATTGGTGATCAACAAATCGCTGGGGCCAACTGCAAGTGCCTCGTCATCGTCTTCGTTCACAAAAGGTACGCCAGCAAGCCATCCGTTGTTTTCATCAATAAAGAAAATGGCTGTTGGAATCTGTTTGAAATTCACTTTTGCAACTTCCCAATTCGCGCCCGCATCGGTAGTTTTCAAAACCACGCTTTCTTGCTTTGCCGTGGCTCCGGCAAGCCATCCCGTGCTCGCATTGATGAAATGAATCGCATTGATTCTCGTAATATTCATATCGGGACGTTCAAGGCGCGTTTCTGTCCAGGTTTGTCCACCATCGTTTGTGCGGACGAATATGCCAATGCGCTTGTTGCCAGCGGCGGGGATATCTCCTGCTGCAAACACGACGTCTGCAGAGACGACACAGATGCAGCTATAAGAGTACATAGAGAGATAAGCATAAGGAACATCTTTGGCTGCGGGCGAACGCCACTGAGCGACCCATTTGCCTGTTTTGGCTTTTGGCGCAGGGTTCGCTTGCTGATTGCTGTTTGGATTATTGGTTTTGCAACTGGATGATGTAAAAGTGA
>JANMSG010000229.1:0-8951 GCA_031389065.1 Acidobacteriota bacterium
GCCGCCCTTCTTGTTAACCAAGGTCTTTGTGCTGCCCAGCCGGTGAAAAGGCGAAATAAAGAGCCGTTACTTTGCGCCAGAGACAACTTTGTTGAGTTTAACCCAAATGAAAATAAGAGAGGAAAACACATGAGAATCAAAAAATCATATGCGCTTCGCATCCTTATGCTCATCACTTTGATGGCAACCCTAACTGTGCTATCGAGCCGTATGCAAGCCGACACTGGCACCTGCAACGGTGCGACCCTTACCCTGCCCTTCACAGACGTGGCCGGCAATGGCTTCTTCTGCCAGATTGCCGCCGCTTACTTTTCCGGCCTTACCAACGGCACCTCGGCGACCACCTACAGCCCGGCTGACAATGTCACCCGCCAGCAGATGGCGGCTTTCATCACCCGCACCATGGATCAATCGCTCAAGCGTGGCAGTGATCGAGCTGTGACGAAGAAGTGGTGGACGCCTCAGGATGCCAACAGCTTGACCTTGACGGATGTAGGTAACAGCCCTATACAGGTCGAATTTGATGGCACCGATTTGTGGGTAGCAAATTTCAGCAGTAATAGCGTGATGAGGATCAGACCCAGTGATGGAAAGGTGCACGATACCTGGACGGGGGCAACCAAGGCCAACAGCATCGTTTGTGCGATGGGCAGGATTTTCGTCACGGGAAGCACTAATCCTGGAAGCCTCTATATGATAGACCCGACCCAGCCGGCCGGAGCCGTCACTACTTTGACCAACTCTTTGGGAAACAACCCTCAAGGCCTCGCCTTCGATGGCTCGCGAATTTGGACAGCTAACAATAGTGGTTCTGTCTCCATCGTCTCTCTCAATCCAATATCGGTGACGACGGTTTCGACAGGATTCAGTCAGCTTGCGGGAATACTTTATGATGGGTCGAACATCTGGGTGACAGATCAAAATGCCAATACCTTGCTCAAACTCAACTCAGATGGCAGCATCGCGCAAACCATCACTGTGGGCAGTACCCCCTATCATTCAGTCTTTGATGGCACGAACATCTGGGTGCCCAACGAATTCTCGAACTCGATGACCGTGGTGCGCGTCAAAGATGCCGTGGGCAATCCTCTGGTAAGTGCATTCGTGCTGGCAACCCTCACCGGCAATGGGTTGAATGATCCTTTAACCGCAGCCTTCGATGGCGAACGCATACTGGTTACGAACTTTTTCGGCAACCGCGTCTCGTTGTGGAAAGCCGCAGACCTGACGCCCCTCGGCTCTATTCCTACAGGCGCTTTTACTAACCCGCAAGGCGCTTGCAGCGACGGGCTGAATTTCTGGATCACGCTGACCAGCACAAATAAGCTGGTGCGCTTCTGAAGCTTGATTCGCCAAGCGATTCATACAGATAAGAAGGTCACACGCTACATGAATTTTTGAGGAAAGATTATGAAAACCAAACAATCACAAACGCTTCGCCTGATTGTGCTCATCACTTTGATGGCAACCCTAACTGTGCTATCGAGCCGTATGCAAGCCGACACCGGCACCTGCAACGGGGCGACGCTTACCCTGCCCTTCACAGACGTGGCCGGCAATGGCTTCTTCTGCCAGATCGCCGCGGCCTACATTTCCGGCATCACCAACGGCACCACCGCGACCACTTACAGTCCCGCTCAGACGGTCACCCGCGAGCAGATGGCAGCCTTCATCACTCGCACCATGGATCAATCGCTCAAACGCGGCAGCCGCAGAGCCGTAACCAAGAAGTGGTGGACACCGCAGGACGCTAACAGCTTGACGCTTACGGATATTGGCAGCACTGCCGAACAGGTCAGGTTTGATGGCACGGACCTGTGGGTAGCCAACCGCGATAACGCCAATGTGATGCGCATCAGGGCAAGCGATGGCAAGTTGCTCGATACCTGGACCGGAGCAATCGGCGCCACTGGCATTGTCGCCGGGATGGGCAGGATTTTCATCACCGGGCGAACGAATCCCGGAGCCCTCTATATGATAGACCCAACGCAAGCAGCAGGCACAGTCACTACTCTAACCAGTGCCTTGGGAAATCAACCTACAGGGATTGCTTTTGATGGCTCGCGAATCTGGACGGCCAACTTTGGCAGCTCTGTTTCAATCGTCTCGCTCAACCCAACCGTGGTGACGACAGTTTCAACAGGATTGAGTCAGCCTGAAGGCATACTTTATGACGGCTCCAACATCTGGGTGACCGATGTGAGTGCCAGTACTCTGCTCAAGCTCAATGCAAACGGCGGCATTCTTCAGACCATCAATGTAGGAACGAACCCGCTGGTTCCGGTATTTGATGGCACCAACATCTGGGTGCCCAACTCGAACGCGGGCTCGGTAACCGTGGTGCGCGTTAAAGATGCGGTGGGCAATCCTCTGACAAGCGCCTTCGTGCTGGCAACCCTCACAGGCAATGGATTGGAGCAACCCATCACCGCCGCTTTCGATGGCGAACGCATTCTGGTCACCAACCGTTTCGCCAACCGCGTCTCTTTGTGGAAGGCCGCAGACCTGACGCCGCTCGGCTCCGTTTCTACAGGTGATGCTACCAGCCCGACAAGTACATGCAGCGATGGCTTGAACTTCTGGATCACGCTTCAGGGAACCAATAAACTGGCGCGCTTCTGATGCTTGATTGGCCAAGCCATTCACACCGTAACCATGTCATAGGCGAAATGAAACAGCTGGGAAACCCTAAAAACAAGCCAACTTCGGTAGCTCAGATAAAAAGTGCAACCGTCCTTCTTCTCTTTATTACAGGGAAAGCATCCAGATATCTGATTCGCGTGTCGCAATCGAAGCATAGATGAAGCGGTTGTCCCGGGTTAGCGAATACACCTGTATAGGGGTTCGCCCGTTGGCATATACTTCGTGAATTTTTTTGCTTTGAATATCGGCAAGCAGAATTTTCTCTTTGCTGCTAAACATCACGTGGCGGCTGTCGTTGAGCCAAATCGGGCGACTCTTGAGGTCTGCAAATTTAATATCGGAAATTTGTTCATAGGTTTTTGTAGCCAGTGAATAGATGTAAATGCCTTTGGAGTCGGCGCCATTCTCACCTTGATTGCCGACAAGGTACTTGCCATCAGGAGACCAGTCCCAGGCAATGAAATAGGCCTCAGAGTTGGGGAAATTGGGAGTCTGTTCAGGAGTTTGCTGGTCGAAGGGAAGGCTCAAATCCATAATGCAGGTTCTACCGCTGAAAATTGCATAAGCGAGTCGTTTGCCGTCCGGCGACCAGATGGGATAAACCACACCTGGCGCTGGCGCATTGGTGACTTGTTGTCGTCCGCTGCCGTCGGCATTCATAATATAGATCTGGCTGTGGCCCCTGAAATTGGTTTGGAACGCAATACGTTTTCCATCCGGCGACCACCGGGGGGTTACTTCACTATTCGTTCCTTCAGTCAGTTGCTCGGGTATGTCAGTACTGCTTTTCAGGGCAAACAATTTTCTCTTCTTCTCAAAAATGAGCATTGCACTATTCGGAGAAATCCCCGGTGAGTAGGTCGCGTCAGTGCTTCTTGTGACCGCTTCCGGTTGTCCGATAATTCGTTTGGCAGCGGGGTCAAAAGCCAATCGATAGGTATTCTGATTTGTATTGTTCTGCATAAATGCCAGACGGTTCCCGTCTCCGGAGAATGTCAGGTGATAAACGAAAGCGGCTGGTGTCGGAATCAATTCCGGCTCGCCCAGTATGTCGGCGCTTGCTTCATCAATGGCAACCCGCCATAAATAGGGCACTCGATTGCGTGAGCTTATGTAGTAGAGGTATTTCCCGTCCGGCGACCACTTCCCATATAGACTGTCCCGATGGTCTTTAAAGAGCGGCTTGGCATCGCTACCATCCGGACGCATTGTCCAGAGTCCGGTTGCGCCATAAACCAGGCGCTTGCCATTTGGCGACCAACTGGCTATCACGGCATCGCCTTCACTGATTAAACGGCTCTCGCCGGTCTCCGCGTTCACCACCCACATACGGCTGGGAAGTTTTGCTCTAACCCCCGGGAAGACAATATCATCTTCTCCACAAACAATCTCTTTGCCATCGGGCGACCATGCGGGGTTATATCCAAAATTGGTCAACTGTCTGACCGATTCGCCGGTCTCCTTCATCAGGAAAATGCCGCCGCTATTTCTTTCCGAACGAAAGGCGATGCGTGTGCCGTCGGGTGAATATGTCGCCTCCGTATCATTGTCTCTGGAGTCTTCTGTGAGGTTTATTGCCTTCTTCGTGCCGATGCGTTGCAGATAGATATCAAAATCCCCTCGCAGATCACTGGCATAGATCAGTGATTTGCCATCCGGCGACAGACTCGGAAAGTATTCCAGACCTTGCGCGTCTGTAACTTTCACCACTTGCGCAGCTTGCCAATCCGAGACCCGGCTTTTCCCATCACTTCGCGGAAAGAAAAACCAGACAGCAAGCACAAATATCGAAATCACCGCCAGAGCAAGTGCCGCGCTACGCCACCAACGATTGACATAGTTTTTTGCCGTCGCTGGTTGAGTTGTGGAAATCTTATTCAACGATGCGGTAATACCTGAATCAATGCCGCGCTGCATTCTTCGCAAAGAGGCACGTAAATCGGCAGCCGTTTGATAGCGAAACTCCTTCTCTTTGTCGAGCATTCGCGTAACGATGCGTTCAAGGTCAAAGGAGACGGACGGGTTTGAACTGCCGGGCGATTCCGGCTGTTCTTCCAAAATGGCGTGTAAAGTTGCTGCCAGATGGTCGCGCTTGAAGGGATTCTTGCCGGTCACCATCTCGTAAAAAACTACACCCAGACTGAAAATATCTGTGCGCTGGTCAACCTCCTGCCCGGATGCCTGTTCAGGCGACATATAGCTGACCGTTCCCATTACCACACCGGTTCCCGTCGATAGGTTTAGTTCATTTTGTAGTCTGGGGTCACTCTTCCTTTTTTCCGTGAGTTTTGCCAGCCCGAAGTCCAATACCTTCACATAGCCATCTCGACGAATCATGATATTTTCGGGTTTGATGTCACGATGAATGATGCCTGCACTATGCGCCGCTTCCAGGGCACTGGCAATCTGCAAGGTAATTTCAACGGTCTCTTTCAGGCTGAGTTTGCCATCACGGATTTTTTTGCGCAGGGTGTCGCCTTCGATATATTCGGTAACAATAAAATGGGTGTTACGGTCATGACCGATTTCATGAATGGTGATGATGTTGGGGTGATTTAGAGCCGAAGCGGAGCGCGATTCGCGTTGAAAACGTGCGATGCGCTCCGCCTCTCTGGTAAATTGTGGCGGAAGAATTTTCAAGGCGACGTTGCGACCCAATTGGGTGTCTTCAGCAATATAGACTTCCCCCATGCCGCCCCTGCCTGCCAACGCGAGTATTTTGTAATGTTTGATGAAGTGACCGATGAGAGTTTGGGGCTGATGATCTGCCAAATCTCTGGCAGCTTCCTCAAATGCCGGAGTTTGAATGAAGTTGCCGACGGCGCTACGCGCCTCAAACAAGGCTTCGACTTCGCGGCGCAACTCCGTATCGCTGCCGCAAATCTGCTGCAAATAGACGGCGCGTTCGCCTGCTTCTAATTCAAGGGCGACGTCAAAAACCTCATCAATTTTTTTATAACGCTCGGCATCCATAAGAGATTTATTCGGACGATTTTTTCAATTCTTTATAGAGCCAGATTCGTGCCTTTTCCCATTCGCGCATCACCGTGCGCTCGGAAATTTTCAGCACTTCGGCAGTCTCTTCAACGCTGAGTCCGCCGAAAAAACGCATCTCGACGATTTGACTTTTGCGCGGGTCAAGTTTTTCCAGCGACTGTAGCGCGTCATCCAAAGCCACAACGTCTGTGCTTTGTTCCGCGCCGCCAAGCAACGCTTCATCGAGAGTGATTTGCTGCGCCGTACCCTCTTTCGCTTTCGGTCTGGCGCGGGCAAAATCAACCAGGATGCGGCGCATCAATTTAGCCGAGACGCCGAAGAAGTGGGCGCGATTTTGCCAGCGCGCCGTCTTCCAGTCAATCAAACGCATATAGGCTTCATTGACCAGCGCCGTCGGTTGCAAGGTATGCGCCGGATTTTCCCGCCGCATATAAACTTTTGCCAGACGGTGAAGCTCGACCTGCACCAGCGGCACCAGTTTTTCAAAAGCCGCTTCATCCCCTTCGCTCCAGGCTTGAAGCAGTTGAGTTAAATCCTGAGAAGAAGTTAATGCCATAATGTCCCGCAAAAGATATTTCTGTTGCGCGAGAATTTACCACATCGAAATCAACTTCTCTAACTTTAATAAAAAAAAATAAGTGTGGCAGTTTTTCTCAACACTTTCCGCATTAGCCATTGTCAGCGCAAAAATCAGTGAGTCCCGATGTGAGAGTACCGGCTCACGCTGATGCGAAGGAGGCTGGGTCATCCCCTGCTGCAAAGCAATTACCAAACTTACATGTGCAAACCGTAGACGAGAAAAAAGAAGGAGAAACCTCCATGAAAAAATCGTTTCGAGCGCCCCTTATTTTTATTAGAAGCTTACTGTCTGCGATCAAGTATTCCTTGGCTCAATGCTTACCCTCAAAGGAGACACCAGCCTGTGGCAGCTTGGCTCACGCCAATCAACAACCCGTAGCATATTTTCAAAATAGGAGAACGAAGATGAATATCAAACTGAATCAGCATCGTATCGCCTGCCGCGCCGTGATGCTGCTCACGCTAATCGTTATATTAACTGGTATATCCACCAGGATTCGCGCTGACATAGGTACCTGCGGCGGGGTCAACATCAATCTGCCGTTCACAGACGTGGCCGGCAACAACATCTTTTTCTGCGCCATCGCCGAAGCCTATATATCCGGGCTTACCAACGGCACGTCGGCGACCACCTTCAGTCCGGCGGCTCCGGTGGTTCGCGAACAGATGGCCGCCTTTGTCACCCGCACCCTCGATCAATCGCTCAAGCGCGGCAGTCGCCGCGCCGCGCTCAAGCAGTGGGATACGCCGACTAGTGTTCCTCTGAGTGCTACCACCATTGTGGGTTCTGCCGCACGCGCCGTGGCCTCAGACGGCGCGGACTTGTGGGTGGCGAACCATTCTGGCACGGTGTCGCGGGTGCGAGCCAGCGACGGCAAGCTGCTCGAGACCTGGACGGGAGCTCCCAACGCCTTTTCCGTACTGGTGACCAGAGGGCGCATTTTTGTGGTCAGCGACAGTAATCCAGGGAAACTTTATCGTATCGATCCCAGGCAACCGGCGGGAGCCGTCTCTCTGGTCGCTACACTAGGGCCATTTGCGGCTGGCATCGCCACCGATGGTGAATTTATCTGGGTGGCCAATAATGGCACCAATGGAGGAGATGGCTCGGTGTCAAAAGTCAACCCAGACACCGGGGTGGTGCAGACCTTTACCCTGGGCTTCGATGCGCCATTTAATATTCTCTATGACGGAGCGAACATTTGGGTCACTGATGGAGGGATTGGGACGGCGGATCTTCGGAAGTTGAACAATGACGGTTCCATCGCTCAATCCGTTACTCTGGGCAATCAGTTTCTCGGTAATCCAGTCTTTGACGGCGTCAATATCTGGGTGCCCATGAATGGCGACAACACGGTTGCGGTGGTGCGCGCAGCGACCGGAGCGACGGTGGCAATGCTGACCGAAAATGGCTTGAATGCTCCGGGAACCGCCGCCTTCGATGGCCAACAGATTCTCATCACCAATGAGAGTGGAGCCAGTGTCTCGCTCTGGCAAGCGACGGACCTCACGCCGCTCGGCTCCTTCTCGACGGGCGGCACACCTCCGGCGGGCGCTTGCAGCGATGGCATCAACTTCTGGATTACCATCGGTAACTCGCTGGCGCGCTTCTGAGACGGCGACTGAGCAGAAACAAGAGCGCCGTATCGAGTGGCGCCTCATCCGCAGTTGGGGTACCAGATCAAAGCAAAGCGCGCTCAAGCGAAGAAGAAAAACCTGTAGCGCCATTGATCCGTGAAGGCGCTGTAGGACTTCAGCCCCAGCTCTCACTACCCCCTGGCGTGGCGGAGACTCGTTCCGTTCGCTGCAATCAATCATCAACTAATTACAAAGGAGAAATATACCATGTTTATCTTGAAACGATTATCTACAACCCGTGTCCGTACACTTGCCTCGTTTTTGCTAGTGCTGGCTTTAACCTTGGTCGCCAGCTCTGCGTTCGCACCTGCGCCGAGGGCTGCCAGCAGCCCCCTGGCAATACAGAACCTGACCCCAGATCAGATTGAAGCGGCGGTCGAGGAATATTTTGCCTCAGTCGGGGCGTTCGATGTTCAGCGATACGTGAATCAATTCGCCCCTGATGGAGTGCTCGAAGATCCTGTTGGCACCCCACCGGTTCAAGGAACCCAAGCCATTACCGCCTTTATCACAAATATTATCGCTCCATTCAGTGAAATCAAGCACAAAATCCAGGATATCAACGTGTGCGGTCAAGAGGCAGCCGTCAACTGGAAACTCCATCTGAAGACCACCACCGGAAAAAAGATCATCATAGATGGCATGGGTGTCTTCAAATTTAACCAGAATGGTAAGCTACAATCGGTCAGAGAATTCTGGGACTTGGAAGCTTTTCTGGCAGCCTTGCAAAGCTAAGAGGCAAACGCAGTCGATAAGGTAAGCCATCAGCAGCACGCGTTGAGAGTACCGCCTGGTGTTGTTTGAAAAAATAATCCGCCAAGCCCGCGAAGCGGGCGCAAGCATAAAGCCCAGTGTGAAGCAAAGCGAAACGCTGGGTCAGTCGCCGTCAAAATCTTCTTTGAGCCCGCGTAGGCGGGCGATAGAGATGGCAATTGATGGTCTATCACCCGCTTCGCGGGCTCGTGAAATCGGCCCGACTTGCCCACCCCGCGCTGACGCACGGGGCTCTATGCTGTCGCCTGCTCCGCAGGCTCAAGTTGTACGTTTAATTAATCAAAGAACATAAGCACACGGCTAAAATCAAAATGTCGCTA
>JANMSG010000271.1:0-6441 GCA_031389065.1 Acidobacteriota bacterium
GTCAGGATGGCTTCGATTGGTTGACCCGCCGAGATCAAGCCAAGCAGAGGAATTTTACCTGTGCCGTTCGGCTCACTGTTTCTGAGAATCTCCAGACCACGAGCCACATTGGCAACGCGACGAAGGTATTTCTTATTGACCAATTCAGAGAGGATTTGATGAACCGTGGACGGAGAGCGCAAATCATATTGCTTCTGAATCTCTGCAATGGTGGGCGAATAACCTCGCGCCGCCGTGAAGCGACAGATGAAATCGTGAATGTGGCGTTGTTTTTCTGTTAATTTCATTTTCGTATAAACCGAAAATCATTTCGATTATGACGAAAATAGAAAGAAAGAGTCAAGTCGAATTTATTTACAGTACTTGAAGACACTGCATCAGCGTGCGACGGAGCGCAGATATTCTTGTCCGCCTGAATTTGAAAACCGGCGGACAGGAATGTCTGCGCTCCTAGTCATGAAAGTTTTTTGTCTGTATTAATCGGAACGGCTCTTCTCTTTTGGTATCTCCGCTGATTTTTTTTCTTTCTCTCGACCTTTTGCTTCCTCGGTTTCGAGTTTATAAAAATCCAGCATGACATCCGATTGTCCGCGCAAATCCCTCCGCAGGCGAAGCAAGGCGACGCGCACGACATCACGATGATGAACTTTGCGACGGCTCGGAATGTTGCTGACTTGCAGCCATAACTCGTGAACCAGATTCAGATCATCTTCGGTCAAATTCGGCGTGTGTACGCCCAAAGAAACCTTGGTCTCTTCCCCTTCGGTAGAGATGATTTTGAAATGGACTTGACGGCGCGGTTTTTCGACCAGACGCTCCCACGAACGCCCCAGTTCGCGCGTCTGCTCTTGCAGGGTCATCTTGTTTGAGACGCCTGCGACAATTTCTGCTGAATCTAAAAGTACAGCTGTCTGTGCGATGGCATCGAAAATATTTGCCGCCGGCACAATGACTAAATCAACAGGCTTTCCGGCTTTCTCAGCCAAGGCGACGACGCGTGTAAACAACTTCTGCTCATAACTGGTGAACAGATTTTCATCATAGACATCGTGATCTGCGCCATCGGGTCCGGCGACCAGACGCGTCGTCACCACGACGATGTCTTGTTCATCCGTGTTGGTCGTCTCAAGCGCCTTTTCAAGGTGACTTAAGGTGTTGAAATCGCGCGCCGCTACAAGCACACTTCCAGGTCGGACGCCGACGATTTTCTGGTCTATGGTTTCACTATGCTGCAATTGAAATTGATCCAATGAAGCGAGAGTGCGATCCATCTTCTGTTTATTTTTGTACTCCGAGTATGTAAAGACAATGAAGAAAGCCAGCGTGAAGACGAGACCTGAAATCGTCGCCACTTGTTTGGTGAGAAGATTTATCAGAGCTACGAATGCCAGTACGCAAGCAATGAATATAAGTCCAAAGGGAATCTCGGTTCGACCGATGCGAAGATTGCCGGGGACTCGCCATTCGCGCCCTTCTGGATGTTTGAACCTGAGCACTACCGAAGCCACTGCGTTGAAAGTGAAACTCCATATCACGCCGAATGCGTAGGCTTCACCCAGTATGAAGATGTTGCCGCGCGAGCCGATGATCGTAATGATTTGCAGGATGGCAATCAGATTGACGAGGCGATAGGTCGTGCCGTATTTCTTATGCGGAGCGCGGAACCAATCGGTTAACACGCCGTCTTCGGATACGCGATTCAACACGCCGTTTGAGCCGATGATAGCGGTGTTGACAGCCCCGGATAACATGATGAATCCGACTAACACAACGAAAGCTTGAAACAGCAGTTTCAACGATTCAGGACCCACGAAGTTCATCGCTAGGCCCGAAATCAGATTGCCCCCGTACTTTGACACCCGAACCTCATCGGGAATAATCGCCACTGCGAAAAACGAAACCAGCGAAGTGAAGACCAGCGAATATACAAATATCACCCATCCGGCTTTCTGCAAATTCTTTAACTTGGGGTGTTCCAATTCGCGGTTGACCTGCGCCAGAGTCTCTTCGCCGCTCAACGCCAGTATCGAATGACCGAAAGCCATCATCACACCGATTAAACCGATTAGCCCTGCCGCTTTGCCGACGAAACTGAAACGTCCGCCTTCTTCCGTAAACCAGCCTGTATGTTTCAGCCAACCGAGCGCGTGTTCATTGAAACTCAGGTTTTCAGGCGTAGGCATTGGCGGCAACTGTCCACCGCGTTGAGCCAATGTCAGAAGGCTCCAAAAAATCATGATGACGATCATCACCGTCGCGATCTTCATAATTCGCAGCGCGTCTTCCGAAGATTCGTGGATTCCTTTTATATTGCGCCACCAAAAATAGAAGGTTACGACAATGGCGAGACCGGCTGCCAAATGATTGATCGTCTCTTTATCAGGGTTCCATGCATAACCGAAGTAGGTCATGGTTTGCACGACCAGACCGATAATATATTGTCCCGCAACCACGCCGGAAATCGGTCCCGTCAAGATAAAATCGAATATCAAAGCCGAGACGCTGAGTTTCGCCATGGTGCCGCCCATCGCCTCTTTGACAACGCGATAAACACCGCCGCGTGTGAACATCGAAGACGATTCGATATACAAAGCGCGCACAGCATAGCTGAACAACATCACGCCGAAGATGAACCAGGGCGCGGCTTTGCCTACGAATTCCTCTGAGATGCCGCCAACGTAAAAAGCCGATGAGCCTAAATCGTTCAAGACGATAGCCGCCGCCCGCCAAAACGATATGAAAGAGAGCATAACCGTAGTGGCGACAACCACTTTAATACGAGTTTCTTTTTTTGGTTTTTCCATGGTTGCCTGTTGCAGGATTTGAATCTTCCAGCCGATATGCCGGTTGCGCATCCGCAATGCAAAATTGCATTTTAAAGTTTAATAATTTCCCTTTGATCCCAAGAGTAAAGCTGCCACATTCCGGGCAACAATAGGCATAGAGGTGGGTTTTGCTACCGCTGATGGGAACGAGTCCGGTTTTAAGGAGGATAGAGGAACCCTCCCATAAGCATTTTCTACATAAGATAACTTTCTTTTCGAGGTGTAATGCGCGACCTACCGAAAACATGAACTCCTACCTTGAGTCAGTAAAGAATAGATGCAAATGAGCTATCTTAAGCTCTCAGACATAAGGATGGCGTAAATAATTTATAAAGATTTTATAAAGATTCGCAGAAAAAATGTGGTTTGCGATTTGCTAAACACGAATGTATGATTGCGCCGCTATGGAAAGGAGAAAGATGAAATTATTTTTAGTCGGACTCATCTTAAGTGCGGTTGTTGGCTTGACCTCTGTTGGTGCGCAAAACGCGGCTCAACCTCCTGCGCACCCGCTTTGGCCAGATGGCGCGCCAGGCGCAAAGGGTGCCGGGCCCGAAGATGTGCCAAGTGTTCAGCATTATCCCGCCCCCGCTGACAAAGCGAACGGCGCAGCCATTGTTGTTTGTCCGGGGGGCGGCTATGGACGCCTCGCCTCGCACGAAGGCCACGATGTAGCCCTCTGGCTCAACCGCATAGGCGTAACAGCTTTCGTGCTGAAGTATCGGCTGGGCCCGCGCTACCACCATCCAGCCATGCTGTGGGATGTGCAGCGGGCCATCCGCCTGGTGCGCGCCAAAGCGACTCAATGGAAGGTAGACCCGCAACGCATCGGCGTGATGGGCTTTTCGGCGGGCGGACATTTGGCTTCTACGGCAGCGACGCACTTTGACGAGGGCAATGCGCGCTCAGGCGACCCGATTGATCGGCTGAGCAGTCGTCCGGATGTAGCGATCCTGTGCTATCCGGTAATCACCTTGACGAGTCCTTTTGCGCACGCCGGTTCGCGCAAGAATTTGCTGGGCGAAAATCCGGCAACAGAGTTGGTGGCGATGCTGTCGAATGAAAAGCAGGTAACGGCGAAGACGCCTCCGACATTCTTATTCCACACGGCGGACGACACAGCTGTACCGGTCGAAAACAGTATGTTATTTGCCGAAGCGTTGCGCAAAAACAAGGTAGCCGTAGAAATGCACCTGTTTGAGCACGGCAGGCATGGGGTTGGACTGGCCAAAGACGACCCTGTGCTGAGCACTTGGTCAATGTTGTTGGAGAATTGGTTGCGTGGACGAGGCTTTTTGAGCCCTGGTAAAACTTCAAAAAATTGATAATGACCGGCTCACTTCTAAATCCCTTTTTGACAGAACTGAATTTATGATCAGAATTCCTTACGAAGAGCTTTATAATCTCTTGTTGCGCGTGCTTCTGAATGAAGGCTTTGAGCAAGAACGCGGGCAACTATGCGCCCGCCTGATTACGGATGCGAGTCGCGATGGCGTTTACTCGCATGGATTAAACCGCTTTCCCCGCCTCATTGATTCCATTCACAGAGGAATTCTGGACGTCCATGCGCGTCCCGAATTGGTCGCAAGCTTCGGGGCTTTCGAGCGCTGGGATGGCAAACGCGGGGCTGGCAATTTGAATGCTTATCAATGTATGGACAGGGCGATTCGGCTGGCGCGTGAACATGCCACAGGGTGTGTAGCTTTGGCCAATACCAATCACTGGATGCGCGGTGGCACCTATGGCTGGCAGGCTGTTGAAGCAGGCGTTATCGCCATCTGCTGGACCAATACCATGCCCAATATGCCGCCCTGGGGAGCCAGTGAGCCACGCCTCGGTAATAATCCATTAGTCATCGCCGTGCCGAGAGCTGATGGGCCTGTCGTCCTGGATATGGCAATGTCGCAGTTCTCTTTTGGAGCGTTGCAATCCTATCGCATGCACGAAGAGCCACTGCCTGTGGATGGTGGCTTCGACGAAAGCGGCGAACTGACCCGCAATGCGGAAGCCATAGAGGCATCAGGGAGAGTTTTGCCCATAGGCTATTGGAAGGGTTCAGGGTTGGCGCTCATGCTTGATCTGCTGGCGGCAGTTTTGTCCGGAGGTCGCGCCACTTACCAGATCGCACCTGACCCGAACCAAGAGACCCAGCTTTCACAGGTGTTTATGGCTTTTGATCTGGGCTCGATTGAGAAAGCTGAAGTCGCAGAAAGGGTAGTAAATCAGATCATTGAACATCTTCACGAAACGACCTCCATAGGAGAGCAAAGAGTGCGCTACCCGGGTGAGCGGGTGCTGGAGAGCCGCAAGCGGAATTTAGCAGAAGGCATTCCTGTGGAAGAGGAGATCTGGCAGTACGTAAAGGGATTGTGAGAGGTTGAAATCACCATCATGCTAAAATATGTTGCCTTTTTGCGAGCCATTAATGTTGGTGGACACACGGTCAAAATGGACACTCTCCGCCGTCTGTTTGAAGCTCTGGAGTTCTCCAATGTGGAGACTTTTATCGCCAGCGGCAATGTCATATTTGATTCGCCATCCAAAAGCACGAAGGCTCTTGAAAAGAAGATCGAAAACTATTTACAAGAGACGCTCGGATACGAAGTGGCGACCTTTATCAGAACGATACCTGAAGTGGCAGCCATCGCCGATTATAAGCCTTTCGTTGAGGCGGAGCTGAAAGCAGAAGGCAACACTCTTTATATAGGCTTTGTAGCCGATAAGCCCGACGACGAAGCGAACCAAAAACTCCTGTCGCTGAAAACGGAGGTTGATGACTTCCAGGTTTTTGGGCGCCAGTTCTACTGGCTTTGCCGTAAGAAGATCAGCCAGTCCCAGATTACAGGAGCCCAGATTGCAAAGGCGTTAAGGATGCAGGCGACTCTGCGAAACTCAACTACCGTTAGGAAAATTGCAGCAAAATACTCGTGATTGGTGAGAAGCCGTCAACGCCACCCAATAAAAGCGGCCGACAGCGCGCGCCAGGCGCATTTCATGTGATAGCATCCCTATCCGACGCGGTTCGGGTCAAACGTGGCGTTACCCCTTACCCGATGCCGGTGCGTGTGGGCTGCGTTCGTGGTAATGCTTTTTTAACAACTAAAATCTAAACGGAGGTAGCGATGAATAATCAGAAGTTATTTTCTCGACGGGAGGTAATCAAAACCAGCGTCTTAGCGGCTGTGAGCTTGCCTGTCGTAGGTCTTGGTTCAGCTACGGCAAAAGAGAGTGATACCTGGAAGGGTCTAAAAGTCGGCGTCGCTTCCTACACACTGAGGAAGCTGTCTTTGGAGAATGCCATCAAAGCGACACAACGCGTCGGACTGAAATACATTTCCATCAAAGATTTTCATCTGCCGCTAACGAGCACCGCAGAGGAGCGCCGCAGTGTCATGCAGAAATTCAAAGATGCTGGTATCACTCCCCTAAGCTGCGGCAACATCACTATGCAAAACGATGAGGCGAACATCCGGCAAGCTTTCGAATACGCCAGAGACACCGGCATCCCGACCATCGTATGCAGTCCTCACCCTGACTCGATGCCTCTGCTCGACCGCTACGTCAAGGAGTTCAACATCAAGCTGGCGATCCACAATCACGGACCAGAGGACAAGCG
>JANMSG010000298.1:0-5881 GCA_031389065.1 Acidobacteriota bacterium
GCCTTCGTCTATCTCTGTCAACCACAAATCCTCTTGCAAATAAATGCTGCCTTTGATGTTGGAACCGGTGAGCGCGAAATTCATACTCTCTTGCAAAATCTCGGCAATCGAAGCGGTCTTCTTGATCGGCGCGCCGCCCGATGAGAAGGTCAATAGTTGCTGCGTTAAATCTTTCGCTCGCCAAGTGGCCTGCTCCGTTTCATGCAATCGTTTATAGACCTCATTTTCAGGATCAATGAAGCGTTTGGCTAAAGACAGATTGCCCATGATGGCGGTCAATATGTTGTTAAAATCATGCGCGATGCCGCCGGCCAGTAGCGCTATGGATTCAAGCTTGGAGGCTCTGAGAATCTCTTCCTCGCGTTTGACTTCTTCGGTCATATCGCGGAAGACCAGCACCAGACCGATAATTTTGCTCTCCTTGTCGTAGATCGGCGCAATCGAGTCTGCAACGATGCACTCCGTTTTGTCTTTGGCAATCAATGCCGTGTGGTCTTCAAATTCATTTCCCCGCCCTGATTGTAAACCCTGTTCGATGGGACTTTGCCTTGGCTCGCGCGTTTTCGCGTTGATGATTTGGAAAACTTCGTTCAAGTGTTTGCCGAGCGCCTCTTCCTGTCTCCATCCTGTAAGATTTTCGGCAATTCGGTTGAGTAAAATGATTTCCCCTTCCGTGTTCGTAGCGATCACCCCATCACCTATGGAGCGCAAGGTTACGGAGAGACGCTCTTTTTCAGCAATCAGCAACACTTCGGCGCGCTTGCGGTCTGTAATGTCATAAGCGGTACCAATAATCGCAGGCAGAGAATCAATGTTTACGAAACCGCCAAAAGTAAAATCCATCCAACGTTCTTCGCCGTTTTTACGAATAATCTTATATTCGGTCTCCAGAGGAACTGGCTCGCCGCGTTCTCTTGCCCGCGTCCTTTCCAGATAAAGCGGTATGGAATCCGGGTGTAAGATTTGTGCCAAATTCATCCGCAGCAGTTCTTCATTCGAGTATCCGCTAATTCTTTCCGTTGCCGGATTCACATACAGCAGATTGCCATCCCGATGAATGGTCATGGCGCTTGCCGTAGATTCTGCAACAGCGCGGAATTTGGACTCGCTTTCGCGCAGCGCTTCTTCTGCCAATTTGTGCTCCGTGATGTTAACTAAGGTCTCCTCAATGATTGTTGGCACGCCTTCGGAGTCTTTCAAAACGGTTGCATTGACAAGCACCCAAACCGGAAGCCCGTCTTTCCGGCGGAGTTTCATCTCATAATTTGTCAGAAAACCTTTCTCTTTTAGATGTTTTATGAAAACTTCGCGCTCAGCGGTATCGAAGTAAAGCTTATGAGCTTTATGGATTAAAATATCTTCACGCGATTCATACCCAAAAAAGCGCGCGTACGCGTCGTTGCAATCCAGGATGCGCCCGTCCAATTCCCCGCGATAAACTCCTGCAAGGTTTCTTTCAAAAAGCATTCGGTAGCGTTGCTCGGATTCCCTTAAGGCTTCTTCAGCCATCTTTCGCCAGGTGATGTCTTCGCTAACGATCAGCACAGCCCATTTCCCATCCGCTCTCTTTATGGCTCTGGCATATGCTTTTACCCATATCGTTGTGCCGTCCTTATGAACCTTTGGGATTTCCCACTGAGAGACTTGCGCGGGATCTTGCAAACATTTGGTAATCAGTTCTCTGGCTGGTAATTGGTCTTCTCTGCGGAAAAGTACTCTCCCCGATTTTTCGATTAATTCTTTTGCGGAGTATCCCAGTTGTTGCGCGCCAAATTCGTTGACCAGCAAGATTGTGCCCTCCGCATCAACCGTAAAAATCATCAACGGATTGTTTTCATATAAAGTTCGGTAACGCTCTTCGCTCTCGCGCAAATTGACGACCGCCAGATGACTGTCTATGGCAATGCCGGCAAGGCGCGCAGAGATTTCCATGAGTTTGTAATCCTGCTCGCGAGGCGCGCAGATTCGTTTAAAGAGCATGCCAAAAGTGCCCAGAACATTGCCACTTTTGGAAAAGATGGGAGTAGACCAACAGGCGCGAAAGCCGCGTGGCAACATATGATCGGCAAAATCCACCCAGAGAGGGTCATTGGCAATGTCGGATGAAATGACGGTTTCTTTGCGACAAATTGCCGCCCCACATGAACTCGCTGTCGGAGTGATTTTCATTCCATCAATCATGTGAATGAGGTCATCCGGCAAATTCGGAGCCGCCCCTACGCTCAAGGTTGTTGCATCTTCACTCACCAATTCTATCGAACAAATCACGCCTTCCGATTGGGACTCGATAAAGAGCGAAAGTGCTTCCAACACCTCTTTGACAGGGGTGTCTCTGGCGATCAATTCCAAAATCTGTTGTTGACCGATTTGCAGAGCTTGTCCGCGCTTGCTTGCGGTGATATCACGGACAATCTCGACTACCTCGTCGGTTCCGCTTGGAGCCATTCGACTTTCATAGTGTCTAACTTCGCCCTGCATCAGCAGTTTAAACTCGAAGTGTTCAATCTTGCCGGTCTGTAGAGTCTGCTCAATACGGCGGAACGTCTGGTTGGCCAAATCCTGTGAATGAACTTGAAAAATGGTATTCCCTAAGAACTCAGAGGGAGGAAACAAAAGCCCCTCTTCTTGCCCACTGAAATCTAAATAGGTTCCGTCTTTTCGATAACGAAAGATCCAATCCGGCACCGCTTGCAGTAAGGCTTTGTTGCGCTCTTGGCTCTCGCGCAAATTGACTCCGGCTAGATGACTGTCAATGGCTACGCCGGCAAGACGCGTAGAGATTTCCATGAGCTTGTAATCTTTTTCGGTAGGAGAGCAAATTCGTTTATAGAACATGCCAAAACTGCCGAGCACCTTGCCGTTTTTGGAAAAGATAGGATTCGACCAACAGGCTTGAAAGCCGTGCGGTAATACTTTGTCCAGGTAGGGTGTCCAAAGAGGATCCCGGGCAAGGTCTGATGAAATAACATTTTCTTTGCGTAAAATTGCCGCGCCACACGAACCGCTTGTCGGAGTGATTTCGAGTCCCTCTATGGCTTGAATCAGTTCATCCGGCAAATTCGGAGCCGCGGCGACTCTCATGGTCGCCGCACCTTCGTTCACCAATTCTATGGAACAAAACATTCCCTCCGATTGGGATTCAATAAACAGCGCCAGAGCATCCAGCACCTCTTCGAGGGCGATGCCTCTGGCAACCAATTCCAGAATAACCTGTTGTCCCTGTATTAAAGCCTGCGCGCCTTTGCTCTCCGTGATGTCGCGCACGATGCCTGTGAAAAAGCGTTTTTCGTTCAGGAGGTATTCGCCGAAGGAAATTTGCAGCGGGATTTCCGTGCCGTTTTTGTGAAGACCCGGAAGTTCTGTCCCTTCCCAGGAGATATGCCGCTTGCCAGTCTCTGTGTACCGCTTGAACCCCGATTGATGAATATGGCGCAGATACTGAGGCATCAGCATGATCAAATCTTTGCCCTTCATCTCAGCGATTGAATAGCCAAATATTTTCTCTGACGCCGGATTACAAAAGCAGATCGTGCCGGTTTCATCAATCGTGATCATGGCGTCGGAGGCGGTTTCAGCAAGGGTGCGAAAACGATTCTCGCTCTCGCGCAACGCTTCGTTTACTTTTTTCGCTTCCGTGATGTCTCGTTGCGTTCCCCAGGCTCGCAATACAAAACCGTTCTCAACAATGCCTAGAAGATTATTTAAAAAATATTTGGCGTTGCCTTCCGTATCCGTTTCGTGTGATTCGCCATTCATCAGGTTATAGCCGGAACGAATAAATGCCCGTAGATATTCCATGTTTTGCGGATCAGAAGGAATCAGCAGGTCGTCGAGCCTCGTTCCTATGATCTCTTTCGGACTCGACAAGCCGTACATCTGCGCCATTGCCTTGTTGCATTCGACAAGGTGGCTGTGCTTGTAGAAAAGTTCGATTTGCTCATCTTCTGGAAGCTGTGTTGAAACCGGTAGCTCGACTTCCAACAACCAAATGCCCTCTGTGCTCAGCTCAATAAAAGAGAGGAATCTCTCTTCACTCTTTTTCGCCAACTCTTCGGGTGACTTGCTCTCGTCCGTCTCTAGCTTCCAGTTTTCGCTGGGCTTGGTTATGGGTTTTGGGTCGTCTGGAATATTCTGGTCAAAGGCAGGGACATCTTCTCCGGAATTGCGCGCCAGGAGCACAGCTTTCAATTCTGCGATGACGCGATGAGCCTCTTCGAGTTCTACAAGAAGCTGCTGCCTGTTTTTTTCATGATCAGCCATATTGTATATCCCAATTAAAAAAGCGAGCGAGCTTACTGGTGGTTAAAGAAATTTATTCAAAGTTCCCGAAGCGCGAAAGAATTCTCCAATAAACCTTTTTTCGATTGGAATATTACGAGTCTATCGCTACGAACAGAGGTGGTCAATTGTAATTGTCTGAATTGGCAGTCATGATTTTACCTCGCGCTGCTCTCAAAAATTGGTAATCAAATGTTACTCGAAGGCAATGAAGCGAAGCTTTTTTTCAGAATTTCTTTTCCCTGGTTTTCAAATGCCCCGCCAATCGTTGCTCAATCACAGAATCAGCATCGCGTCGCCGTAGCTGTAGAACCTGTATTCGTTTTTCACCGCGTGATGGTACGCTTCCAAAATCAATTCGCGCCCCGCGAAGGCTGAAACCAACACCAGTAAGGAGGAACGCGGCAAATGAAAATTGGTCACAAGGGCGCTCAATACGCGAAACTCGAATCCCGGATAGATGAACAGGTCGGTTGATTGATACTCATTGGCGAGTTGAGGAGTGGGGGAGGAGGGGAGGAGAGGAGGAGGGGAGACAGGGGGTAGGGGTGAAGAGGTGAAGAGGTGAAGTGGTGATTCATTGACTGAATCTGCTTGCCCTGCCTCTAGCCTTCTGTCTCCTGTCTCCTGACTCCTGACCTCTGGCTTTTTACCTTCTGAACGTTGGCCTTCAGACAGCGGACTTCTGACTTCTGACTCCTGACGTCTGACCGCCGATTCAAGAGCCCGTGTTGTGGTTGTGCCGACAGCGATCACACGGCGTTTTTCGCTCAACGCGCGATTGATTTTTCGCGACGTTTCTTCACTGATGGTGAAGCGTTCGGCTTCGACTTTGTGCTCTTCGATCCGTTCAACTTTGACAGGCTGAAATGTGCCATAGCCAACGTGCAAGGTAATCTGTGCCGTGTCAACTCCCTGCGCTGTCAATTGCGCCAGCAACTCAGGTGTGAAATGCAAACCGGCAGTCGGTGCGGCAATTGCTCCCCGTTCACGCGCAAAGATGGTTTGATAACGCTCTTGATCCAGGCGAACTTCGTCATCGCGTTTGATGTAAGGCGGCAGAGGTGTGCGACCAATCTCGTCTATGATGGAATTGAATTCGCCGTCGCAATGAAAGCGAATCAAGCGGCGACCGCTGGCGCGCCATTCGATAACTTCGGCAGTCAGTTTGCCATTTGCAAATTCGGCTTGTGCTCCTTCGTGCATCGCTTTGCCGGGTCGCACTAAGGTTTCCCACACGAGCGGCTCGATTTGTCGCACGAGAAAGACTTCGACTCTTGCGCCTACTTGTTTTTCACCGCTCTCGGTTTCTCTCAAGCGATTACCGATGAGTCGCGCAGGAAAGACTCGTGTGTTGTTCAGGACAAGCAAATCGCTTGGGAGCAAAAAATTCGGCAACTGATTGAATACCGAATCCGTGAATGTGCCGCTTTTGCGATTGACGACGAGCAGACGCGAAGTGTCACGACGCGCGGCTGGTTCTTGCGCGATTAATTTCTCAGGTAAATCGAAATCGAAATCTGAAATCAGCATCAGCTCATTGTAGCTTTTCAAAGTTGGAAAACAGAAGTCAGTAAGCAGTAGGCAGTAGGCAGTAGGCAGT
>JANMSG010000488.1:0-14090 GCA_031389065.1 Acidobacteriota bacterium
TGTTTTAAAAGTTATAGATTGAATGAATTTCCAGCACTTACAGGCAAGAAACGACCCAAATTATGTTTTGCTCACTTCCGTAAGTCCTTTGAAATCATTGAGCCTATTTTTACTCCCTGACTTTTAAAACAGCTTCTAAGAGAAACAGACGAGAGGGGAAGCAATCTCTTCCTCGTTTCGCTAGGTTATCTGATCTTTGAACGAAGATGGAAACGTCGGATGGCTAACCGACCACTTGCCCCGGAAGCGATGGTGCATGCAAAGACGCAAGCGCTACTGAGGCAAGTGGTCGGCCAGCCGTTCTGACGTATGTTGGGCGTCGGTTGACCCTTGAAAATCTGAAGAAAAGGAGCATACACATGCAAAATCAAACACTTCCAGATTACGGGGTTACCGACCCCACAACCCAGCAGATTCTCTGTCAGAGCAGTTTCCGTTTAACCGAGCGGCAGGCAGAGGGGCTGGTAAAGTATGTAGGATTTGTCGCAAGCCAGACTGCCGAGGTGATAGCCCATAAGTGCAAGGACTTGAAACTTCGTAAAATCGAGGTGCGCGACTTTGGGGCGGTGGGCGCAACCGATGAAGCCCGCTGCCAGGCCGGTCATCCATTGCGTTTCTTGTGGATCATCTGGGTCGGCGAAGAAACCCCACAAGAGTGCAGGTTCGGCGTAACCTGCGCCGAGCACGTACTTGGTCTGACATCTGCTGAGCGTACGCTGGTACGGGCGTTGGATCGTTGGACCAACAGGAATGCCAAGCGCGAATTACTGCACGAGCTTGGCAATGCTGTGTCGCAAGGTTTCACCGGAGAGCAGACTTGGGAGCGGTATGAAACCAGCGACAGGCACACTGAGGTGAAAGCGACTTTGGAAGTACTCAAAGATAACGAAGAGTTGGCTGTCACTGTGCTGCCTCTGGCATGGCAAGATGGAAAGACTCAGCGCCGTCTGCTGCAACAGATCGGCCGCGTCTGTGCTGCCGTTAAGACAGCTCAGTTTCTTCTGAGCCACAACCTGACTGTCCCACCGACGATGCACAGGTGGCTGGTGACGGCAGCCAGGCGGGTGAAAAAAATCGCCACAGCCAAAGGTTCAGCCATGGGGTTGCCTATCGTTGCGCCGATTGCCACGGCGGCTACACCCGCAGCGTTCGAAGCATCTTCAATGGTCGCGTCCTTTGCGCCGACCATCTCGGCTCAATCTAATGAGCAGATGGATTTGTTATTTATGTAACCAAGCGGAGGGAAGAGACTACGTGTCTCTCCCTCTCTTCATTGCAATACCACCCTGAAGAAAAGCTATTCCTCGAACAAGTCTGATTGTTCTTGTGAATCGCTTAGCCACCTCCTTCCCAGTGCTGCCTGCTTACATTGATCGCCGATAACCAAAATACTTTTGAAACACGACTCTCTGATTGATTCTCCTAACGAATTGCTATTGAGGATGGATGGTAAGGAGAGGGCGCGGTGTATGCGCCCTCTGTTCAGGTTTAAGCCAGACCCGTGGGCGGACTGGCACGGATCGCCTCGATTAGGTCGTCAATTGAGCGGCCTTGATCGAAGAACTCACAGACGTCGCCCGCGTCTGTGAAGACGACGTCGCGTACAGGCGTTTCGGGTGCCTGCCGCTTTATCAACTCCTTGACGACAGCCGCAGCCTTGCGTCCAGGGCTATCTGCGTCAAGCAATAGAACGACAGACCGGTAGCCGTCAAACAGGCTCATTGATCTGCTGCCATCGCGCCTGGGACGCCAGGGCAGACTTGCTTGAGTCCACGCCGCAGTGGAATCCACGGCGATGAGGTGAATATACCTTCCGAACCTGGCAAAGGTGTTTTCAGTCCGGTGAGCCTCATGATAAAGACGCACGCCATCGCCAGGTCCTTCACAAATCACCAGCACTTCTGCATTCTCGCGTGAGTCGAACTCCCACGGAATACATACGGGAAAGCCCGGCTTGCTGAGCCAACGCGGTAGGCAGTTCACGTCTTCAATCGAGACTCCTCGGTTACGCTGATACGCAAACCATCTTTCCAGCGCGCCCGGCGTAAGTCTTACTTTGGTGCCCACGCACAAACAGCCGCCGTGTTGTTTGAACTCCTGATCGAGTCCAAAAAGGGAAGCAATTCGTTGCGTTATCACCAGCTTAGGAAAGCCAACGACCCGGTAATCTCGGAGAGCCTTGGCGCAAGTATAGGCCAGGCCCACTGGGTACGGCTCAGCGCCGATTAGTTCTCCAGGCTCTCGCAGCCAACCGCGCTCACGCGCGTAAGCCCGTGCGTCTGTGGCACACGACGACTCGCGAAGCAGCCGTGCTTGTGTATAAACCTCTTTCAGATGCGTCCTACGCACCCGCCTGTGTACCGACACACCACTCGCTTTGTGATTCCCAGTCGTAGCGGCTGTTGCTGCAATCGGATTAGTGTTTTTTGACCCCTGCCGGCCACAACCTCCCGTCAGGTAATCAATCACTTCGTGTGCGGTCGTAAGACAGGGCTGCGTGCGCTGCACGAAATCAATGATGTCGCCTCGCGCGCCGCAGCCGTAACAATGAAAGCGCCCCACTGTTTCGTACACCATAAACGAAGGCTGTCTGTCACTGTGAAACGGACACTTTCCAACATAGCGGGTTCCGACTTTTTTGAGCGAAACCCACCGGCTAACTTCACCCGCCAGAGAATAACTTCGGCGGATGCCCTGAAAATCAAGTTGATCTTGCATATTGCCCCTCAGAGAGAGACGCCTTGGTCAACCAGGCATATAGGTACAAGCGCGCGCGTGATGACGATCTGATCATCACACCGCGCGACTGAGACGGATCAGCCTCATGCTTGCGGTGTAACCAGATCGCCTTTCGGTTTTTCAAAGAATAGCCTCGCAGGCTCCGCCCTCGCGCGAGCCTGAATTCACACTGTGCATGTAGAAGAAAAATGCGTGCCGCGCCCTACCGCTTTGTTGAAATGATTCTCAGTTGCGTGGGGCGAAGCTATCGAAGAAAAGCTGTACTTCTTCGGCTCGTTCCTGGCGAGCAGGGCGGGAAACCAGCAGGCGATAAATGCGCTGCTGCACTCGGAGAACGCGGCAGTAGATGACGCTTTCATCTTCCATCAGGAGGAGGAAGTCCCCTGGTCGCGCGCCTGGTTCCAAAGTTCCACCGAAACGTGCGACCGTATCGGCCACTATTATGGCTTCAGAGTTCTTCAAATCCGTAGGAGAATCATAGGTAGTGATCTGGTAAGAGCCGCGCGGAGTATGCGCTGTAAACAGGTGCGCTTGACTGTTTGCAAACGGCGCCGGTGCCTGCTCTATTTCGTGGATAGGTGCCTGTGAGAAAAGCACCGTAAAGGAACCATCATCCGGCTTGAATTCGATCCACTGCTCCTCAGTGTAGCCGCGTAGGCAGACTCCGATGGTCATTCCGACGATTGAAAGTAGAATGATGGTAAGTAACAACCTGAGGGCAGGAAACACTTTGTGCCTAGCACAGCAAGAGCGAGCAAAGGATGTGCCTGAAACGTCCGACCTCATCCAAATGTAGGAAGGTTGCCTCTAAGCCTACGTCACCCTCAGTGAGTGACTTCGGTTGCCTTTTTCGTGGAGTTTCAGAAAACTAATCATATGCTCCTCAGATAGCAGGACGCGCCGTCCCACCCTGTAACAGCCTAGCCTACCTTTGCGGATTGCTCTCCAGAGAGTCGTGCGGCTGATTCCAATAATCCCGCAAGCTTCTTGAATCGTGTAGGTGAGTCGTGCCTGTGACCGCACGTTTTTATCAAGGTTAGTTGAGATCGTTCCGCTCATGACAACAAAATCCTTCTTGGGATGCCTAGCATTTACTCAAGCGAGTCATATGCCACTTGACTCAACGTATGCACTCATAAGCTTGCATTCGACCTGATAGCCTCCGATATCCGAAAGATTCTCGCATCGCGTCGGCGTTGCAGCGTTCAGTCTTGTCGCACGGCTGAGATAATTATGCGCAGAAAGATTTTGATCGAGCATCTATAACTGCCGCAGATTTGTCAGCGAGACCGGTGCTATTGACGTGGTAAGTGCCGGGGGAAATTACGTCGATAATGATTCTGGTCGCAGGATCAGTTCTGATCTTTGGTGATCATTATTGATTGCATGCAGATCAGTGTTGATCAACCGATAGACAGATAAACCGTCGGATGCAGTACCTCGCTTCCTTCAACACAGAATCGCCTTTGGATGAATATGGACGAGTATGCAAGAGCCTTGATAATGCTTTTTCGTTACGCTGAACTTAGCGTTTGGAGATCGACCGACGAATCGTGGAGTTCGAGCAAGGTGGAGAGAAGCGGGCAGAGTAAGGCAAAGCTTTATCGAAGCGACTATCAGAAACCTTGGCACCGAGGCTCCAAGATTCTGGTACCGAATCGCCCGGAGTTTCTACCAGGAGGTGGCAGACGACTTCAGATCACTTCATAGGAGAATGGGCGGAATTCGTTGATCAGTGCATAGTCCGCACCGTTGTGTGTGATGACGGTTAGCCCAAGGCTGGCGGCAGACAACGCGATCAGCGCGTCGTTAGTGAGGCGAGACCTGCCGACCCGGTCGAAGCCATATTTCTCGCCGATTTTGTTCAACACTTGCCCGGCGAGCACCCAGTCGCCTTTGCCAGGCAGGATCAATCTGCCGACTTTCTCAAATTCCCTCTCAAACCGGGACAGCGCCTTTTGTGACCTGGCATCCGACGCGCCGACGTACAATTCCTCCAGGACGACAACGCTCAAGTAGAGCGGCCGGGTCTCAGACTCGCCGGCGCGTGCCGCGCGCCGCAGTGAGAGGATGGCCTCGTCGCCGGAACGCAATGCCTGAATGTAGACCGAAGTGTCAAAAACGATTCCCGCCATAGAGCGCTTTACTCCAAGCGTCCGAAGACATCTTTCACCTCGATGCCGCTCTTGATGAGTCGTTCGGTGGCGCTCCAGGCCTTGCGGTTGTGCTCGCGTTCGCGGATAACTTTATCGAGCGCCAGTTCGATAGCTTCGGTCTCGGTCTTCGCCCCGAGGATTTCTTTCGCTTTCTGGATTTTTACGTCGTCGAGCGAGTAATGCTTGTGCTTCTTGCGGGAAATTTTGGTACTCATCGACTGCCCTCCTTATGTACATTCTAGTGTAGATTATGTACATCCTTGCAAGTTCTGGCAACACCAGAAGGATGGAATGAAGGTGAGCCCAATTTTGTTTCCTTCCGATCTATGAGCCTCTGGAAAACTAACCCTTTCGGGCGAACTGCGGTACGCGACCGAACTCTTACTGACCTCGTTGAGGCAGAAACCAAAAAGCGCATTCCTACTCTATCAGCTCACACCGATAGTGGCATTCATTTTCCAAGGAGTTTCTCCAGGCGTTCCGTCGCACTTTTCTGCATCGTCGGCAGGACGTGCGAGTAGGTGTCGAGCGTCAGCACAATGCTTGCGTGACCCAACCTCTCGCTTACCACCTTCGGATTCTCACCAGCGGCGAGCAACAGCGTCGCGCAGGTGTGCCTGAGATCATAAAGTCGGATGTCGGGAATCCCTGCTTTCACCAGTAACGGCTTGAAGTGCCGTCCCTGAAGATTCCTGATGGAAACGATCGTGCCGGTCTTGGAGGTGAAGACCAGGTTATGCTCATTCTTAAACTTCTCTCCCATTTTGATCCTGTGCTCGAGCTGACGTTTTCTATGCTCTTGGAATCTCCGCATCAAATAATCAGGTATCGGGATGGCGCGCCTGCTCTTGCTGGTCTTCGGTTCGGCGAAATACACTGCCTTGGTCCACCGCTCCCACACCACCACTCGTTGCACAGTGACGGTGTTCTGGTGGAAAGCCAGATCATGCCATTGAAGTGCCAGGTACTCCTCTGGCCTCATCCCTGATATCAACGCAAGCTCAAACACCAATCCATACTCGTCCAGCTCGCAGGCTTTTAAGAATTTCTGCGCCTCTTCAGGCGTGAGGGCTTTCATCTCTTTGCTGACTTGCTTCGGGAGGGTAATGTCCGCGGCCGGGTTGTGGATGAGTATTCTCCACCTCACTGCCTGTTTGAGGGCGCGGCTTAAGACCGCGTGGGCGTGACGTGTTGTCCTGGGTCCCAGTCCTTTCTTCTGGAGGTCATTGACTAGCTTCTGGACATCAAGAGGTCTCAGGGCTGAAAGCTTCTTGTTCCCGAGCGCCGGGCGGACATGCAGCCTCAGAAGGTTCAGATAATCCTGGTAAGTGCGGCCGCCGACTTTTTGTTTACAGGTCTCAAGCCACCGGTCGAGATACTCGTCCAAGGTGCCCTTGTGTTCAAAAGGTTCGCTACCTGTTTTGAGCTGCCGTTCCAGTTCCTTGGCTAACTCTTTCGCCTCGCTTTTACTCTCGGCGCGCCGCCAGATCTGGCGCTCTTTGCCTGAGCCGTCTATATAAGTGACTCGCGCATAAATTTTTCCGTCTCGTTCGACATATCGCTTCATAACTCAACTCCTTTCGTTCGTTGTAGAACAAACAACGTACCGTTGTTTTCATCTACAGATTCATCTACAGTCGCAATGAAACATCAGAGAACAATGAGCGACTTGGAGAGACTGCTTTCTTGCAATTTTCTTAAAAAGCTATTCCCGGATGTTTCAGTTTGTTTGCAGGAGTTGAATTGCCTCGCTTTCGTAAACCGGAGGTCAGGGGTTCGAGTCCCCTCGCTGGCTCAATAGAATCAATAATTTAGGGTCGCCCTCTGGCGACCCTAAATTATTATGTCCGCATTCATGTCCGCATTCAATCGTGATGTTTTGTAGGCTTGATTTTTTTGCCCGAATGCAATGTCACCATCTTTTAAGTTTGAGAATGCCATCAAGTAATGCAGTGAACTCTATCCCTTCTAAAAATTTTCTGAGCCGATCCCCTTAAAGAAACCTGGAAAGATCTGCCAAAAAGACGGTTCGCAAGGTTACAGGCTATTCAATAAAAGGGGTTCAAAAATTTATCAAGGTGAGTGGAAAACGGATCGCCTCAGTGAAGAAGAATGCGTCGGATGCCAGAGGTCGAAGACCAAAGCGCTTGAATCCCATTTCATTTCGCTGTGTGAACCGCAAATCCGGCTTTGGCGGCGGCATCGGCAAGCCGCGCGTCAAAGGTGATAAACGGCTTGCTTTTGGGTTTCTCATTACACCAGAGCAAGGCAGATGCCAGTTGGATGGCGTCAGCGGCGCGCAAGTCGTAGCTTTGCAAAATCTCTTTGGCAAGTTCGCGGAGCTTGGCCGTAGGCAGAACTTCAAGCTTGTTGTCCTCGATGCTGGCGAAGCGGTCTAAAGCCGTCTGATAGCCCTTGTCGTTAAGGTAGCCTTCTCGATAAAGCCGCGAGAGAGCGCTTTGCACTTCAATGGGAGTTGTCCACGCCAGCACCGGCTTTTGATATTTCCTGAGAATCTGCCGGGCCTGGATAGAGAAAGCTTGTTGCAGGAGCACCGGGATAATCGCGCTGCTATCAAAGAAGGCTCGACTACCTTTCATCGCGTTCCTCTCTGAGCATCTTCAGTACGTCCGCTTTGACCTTAGGCAAGGGGGCGGTGAAAAAGTCTTTTGGGAAGCCTTTGGTTTTTTCCGGCAGGCTGATGAGTCCCTGGGCGGCCAATGCCAGCAGTTCTTCCTCCTCGTCGCCTGTCGAGAGGGGTATAATCTTAGCGATGGGCAGATTGCGATCTCGAATCAACACTTCTTCGCCCTGCCGCACCTCATTGAGGTAACGGCTCAAATTGTTCTTCAAATCCGCGATATTTACTGATCTCATAAGCCTCTTTCCAATATAGCTATTATAGCCATATTGTAAGCGCTCTAGGTGTTCCTTGCAAGCCGATAAATGAAGGAAAATACAGAGCGACGTGTGTCTCTACAGAGCAGGGGAATCGTCTCCACTTCTCTGTTCATGTCCATATTCAATTCAGATTGACCCGATAGGCAGTTCAATCTTTTTTAAGAATGTTTGGCGGATATTGGCGAATGCGCAAATCTTCCGGCCAGTGCTCAGGGTTGCCTCCCTTATCGTTGTAGCCCTGATTACGGGCCAATACCCTTCCTGTTTGTTTAAAGAAAAAGGGGATGCCATAGACTGCTGCTTCATCACGCAGCTTGCGTACCCAGTCAAATTCCATCGGGCGAGCCTGCGATCCTGACTCACCGCCGACCACAACCCAATCCAGTTTGTTCCTGTTGTCCGCTTCTTTAGAGGGGTGAGGAAAAATGTTGGCGAACGTAATGGGGTTGAGCAGTGGCTCAAGCGACGCCCAGCGAATTGATGCTTTAATTTTGAAGAGGTAGGGCACACGGTAGTCAAAGGTCTTTTGATCTTCTGCTGATACGCCCAGCCAGATGTGCGGCGGGGCGGTGATATTGTAGCGGCTCATCCAATTCGCCATTCGCTCAGGTCGCTTGGTGAGGATCTGGTATGTATGCCAGTTCGCCCTTTCCATCACGCCCCATATGCGCTCAATGTCTTCAGGCAATATCGTTTCATGAAAAAAATCTGACATCGAGTTGACGAAGATCGTTCGAGGCTGTCGCCAGTAGAGCGGCTTTTCAATTAATTCCTCGACGACCCGAGTCACCCCTGTCCACCGTCGACCGCGCGGGGTCATCTGGACGAGCCCCTCATACGCCTTACCAGGCCCGCATTGGCGAACCGCCTGCCGCTCCGCATAACAGTGCCTGCAACCTTTCGATACCCGCGAGCAGCTGCGAATCACGTTCCAGGTCTCGCCAGTCCATTCTATTTTACTTTTCCCTGCCATTACTTGCCTACTTACGCCTATGCCCGCAATACGGGCTTTAAAGGGAGAATGCCGATAAGGTGGAAGGCATACCGCCCTTTATAACTACTCAATGTGTTTGTATTTCTTCTGAACAACCCACTGGCAGTAGTGAACTGGGCAAGCCAGTATTTTTTTATTGTTTTGCTTAATCTCTTTCTTAGATTCAATAACGAAGTGCAACTTTGAGCTTGGCGAAGGATGAGTAGGCTGCTGTAGCATCCTTGCTTCTCCAATCGCCAAATCAAAGGAGCACCGATGACAACCTATCACGCAGCTTACTCAAGACCAACGATACCAGATTTACGCCTTTCGCAAAGCTGGTTTTTCCAAAGCACACATCGCTTCTGAACTCAACCTTCACCCGACCACCATCGGACGGGAACTTCGCCGCAATCAGGGCGAGCGTGGGTATCGTCCCAAACAAGCTCAACTACAAGCCCAAGATCGTCGCCAGGCAAAACAAAATGCTACACGCATCAAGCCAGAGACTTTCCAGCAGGTCGAAACCTTCCTGCGCCAAGATTGGTCGCCCGAACAAGTCTCTGGCTATCTGAAAAAACACCAACTCCCGACCGTCTCGCACGAGCGCATTGATCAACACATCTACGAAGACCGTGCCCAGGGTGGTGACCTTCACACCCACTTGCGTTGCCGCAAGAAACGTCGCAAACGCTATGGCTCACACAACCGGCGGGGACAAATCAAAAACCGCGTCAGCATTGATGAGCGTCCACCTATCGTTGAGGAAAAAAGCCGTCTCGGTGATTGGGAAGCCGACACCATCATCGGCAAAGCTCATCAATCAAGCCCTGGTCTCTTTGACCGAACGCAAATCGAAATTCCAGTTGCTAGCCAAAGTTGAACGCAAATAGCGAAGCACTGGTTACAGAGGCAATTATCGGTCTGCTCAAGCCCTACCTGGGAAAGGTCAAGACGATCACCTCAGACAATGGCAAAGAGTTCGCCGCGCACGAAGAGATTGCCAAACAAGTTGGAGCTGACTTCTATTTCGCGCACCCGTACTCAAGTTGGGAACGCGGCTTGAACGAAAACAGCAACGGTTTAGTGCGGCAATACTTCCCCAAGGGGAGTGATTTTACCGGCATCACGCAAGCCGAGATTGACTTGGTGATGGAACGCTTAAATCATCGCCCACGCAAAACGCTTGGTTATCAAACACCGAATCAAGTATTCTTCGATTTACCTGAAGTTGCACTTCGTTGTTGAATTCACGTTGTCGGACGGTCAAAGCTTGGATGGAATTGGCGTAACTCCTGACGAGATTGTTTTGCCTAGCGAAGTAGATTTAGCTGTGAGGGACCACGGGCTCACCTTCGCCCAATTTTGATTTGCGCTTTGGACACCGGAATGCGGAGGGGTGAATTATTCTCCCTCGTGTGGGAGGATGTAGATTTTGAAAATCGGCTGATTACCATTCGGGCGTTCAACACCAAGATGATGAGAGAAAGGCGAATTGGCATGACGGAGCGCCTGACGAGCGAGCTAGGGATTCTCTATGCGAAAAATCTCGATCCCAAAGCTTTGCTTTTTGGGATCAGCAGCGTGAAGCGTTCCTTCGACAAGGTGAGGGCAAAGACCGGGTTGTCCGACCTGAAGTTTCATAATCTTCGCCACACTCTCGCGACGAGATTAGGATCGAGGCACTCGCCCCTTGCTCTGGCAATCAATATCAAAAAATCTTATCCTCTCTCATACGATGTCGCAACGGACCAATCTTTAGAAAAATTCTCCATACTGCGGAAGCCGTTAGAACATCTAATTCTGGAGTGCCGTATAATATAAGTAAGAAAGGGGAGACACCTTGAAAGACATCGAATTGCCATTCTCATCAAAGAGTTCGCTTGAAAGTCTCACGCGCGACTTGACTAGAGCCGCGCTTCGCAATGAGCTTGAGTCGGTCCGCTGTCGCGATGCAGAGATTGAGCGCGTGATTACCACGTTGCTGCGCCAGTCCAAGAATAACCCGGTGCTCATCGGCGAGGCAGGCGTTGGCAAAACGGCGGTGGTTGAAGGATTGGCCCAGTGGATCGTCGCCCATCAGGTGCCCTCCTCACTCGTCGACGTGCAACTGCTTTCGCTCAGCCATATCGACCTCATTTCCGGGACGAGTTTCCGGGGGCAGTATGAGAAGAGACTCAAATCCGTGATCAATGAGGCCAGCGAAAACAAGAACGTCATTCTCTTCATCGATGAGCTGCATAACCTGATCGGCGCAGGCTCAGCCGTTGGCGCGCCAATGGACGCGGCAAACCTGCTTAAGCCAGCCCTCGCAAGTGGCCACATTCGTGTGATCGGCGCGACCACCGAATATGAATACGGGCGCTACATCCGCGCCGATGCTGCGCTGGAGCGTCGATTTCAGCCGGTGCGAGTCGCCGAACTTGGACGTGAACAAACCCTGGAGGTGCTGCGCGCCCGGCAGCGGCGGCTCGAATTGCATCACCTTTTGGGCATCACCGATGAGGCTCTAGCGGCAGCGACCGATTTATCGCTTGCCTACCTGCCGGATCGAAAACAGCCGGACCGCTCAATAGATGTGCTGGATGAAACCTGTGCGAGGGTGCGGTTGCTTAGGGTTCAAGAATTGCCGGAAGAGATCGTCGCCCTCAACCTCAAGAGCGAGCAATTGCAGGCTGCCGAGCGCGAAGCAATCGATCAACTCTTGCAATTGGAAAAAGCTGAGGGGACGGCGTTAGAGCGCTTCTCCAGAGGGACATTTAAGGTATTGGAGGTAATGGGGCTTGGGGTTGAGAAAGCCTTGACGGGGCGAACCACCGAACGCGACCTGGCTCCGTTACCGCCCAGCATCATAAAACTAAAAGAAAGCGACCCCGAGGGGAGGCTTTTCAACTCCCATCGTGAGAGGCTGGAAACCGGGGATGAAATTAAGGCTCGGCTCATTGAGCACAACCTCCTGGTTACAGCGGACGATATACAGGCCACCGTTAAACAAACGATTTAGATCAATCATCGAGCCGCCTCGCAACTGCCTTAGTAGGGCGCACGAATATGCATTTCTACCCAATTTAAGGCTCTCAAATTCCTTGATGGCGATTCTATCCAAGCGGATTGCTCGATCCTTCTGGGGAGAAAGAGCAAGCCTAGAACTAAGGGAAACCGGGCGCTCAAATTCCAAAGCCTGTCTCTCTTTCAACGGTCCACATAAACGCTCGACATTGCGCAGCACTCGACCCAGATACGTCCGCAGTTTCTTAGTCTCTTTACGGGCTCGCTGCATCTGCTTGGCACTGGCATAGCGGCTCGGTTTCCACAAGGCTTTTTTGCCCAATCGCTTGATGCTTAAAATGTGGTGGCGTATGATGGCGCGGGGCGATCAAACAGCCCTTTACGTAGGATTTCACAATTGGTAAATTTGACAAACGGAGGATTCATGAAGATGCGTTTAATTTCAGCCATATTGTTATTTGTCGGCGGAACTTTGCTTTTGCCGCCTACCCATCTCGCTCAACAGCAACAACCTCAGGGAGACCCAAAGCTCACGGAAGTCTGGCAACCCGTGCCTCCGTCCGTAACTCCAGGGTTAGGAAGTGCACCACCATCCGACGCGATTGTACTCTTTGCGGGGCAAGACCTCTCACAATGGCAACAACAGAATGGCGGGCCTGCAAAATGGACGGTCGCCGATGGTGCTTTCACTGTCGTTAAAGGTACCGGCACTTTACATACCAAGCGTGGATTCGGCGATTGCCAACTTCACATTGAGTGGCGTACCCCGGAAAAGGTTCAAGGCGAGGGACAAGGCAGAGGCAACAGCGGGATTTTTCTGCAGGGACGATACGAGGTCCAAGTCTTGGATTCTTACAACAACGTCACCTACTCTAACGGTCAGGCAGCGAGCATTTACAAACAACATATTCCACTCGTAAACGCCAGCCGGAAACCGGGCGAGTGGCAGAGTTACGACATCTTCTTTCGGTCGCCTCGGTTTGCCGAAAACGGTCAGGTGACAACTCCCGGCTCCCTTACTGTCGTGCACAATGGCGTGCTCGTTCAGAACCACGTTGAGCTTAAGGGGAATACGGTTTACATTGGCGCACCATCGTATGAAAAACATAATCTCAAGGAACCCTTGACGCTCCAGGATCACGGGAATCCCGTCAGCTATCGAAACATCTGGATACGGGAGTTATGACGAGACCAGACGAGCTGGGGCGTCGGTCTCACAAGGGCGTCAAGCCGAGCGCCAAAGCGGATTTCGTGTGCTTCAGTCAGTCCCCTGCGGCACCCGGTCAACCGTGGCGTTAGGCGGCACAGCATACGAGCACACTATGAACACATCCAGACAGACGCTGATACTTTCCCGTTTGGCGCATGCAGCGATGGGCTCAACTTCTGGATCACGCAAAGCAGAACAGGCAAGCTGGCGCGCTTCTGAAGCTTGATTCATTCCGTTATGGAAGACGAAGCAGGCAGCTTTGTCTGAGCTTGAAAGAGGCGACAAGGCACTTGAGGGCAAGCTTTCGTAAACGCTCTGAGCGGCAGCCTCCTGCAATGTAGCTGCTTCACCAGCTTGTTTCGCTTCTGTTATGCTCTTCTAGTAACCTATGAAATACCTGACTCCGCTAGTTGCCAGGATGATTAGAAGAGAGAGTTTTTTAATACTTGAATAAAGGATATTTCTAAAATATGGAATGGCTGGCTGACCCGCAAATTTGGATCGCGTTTTTAACTTTAACCCTTTTGGAACTCGTTCTCGGTATTGACAACATCGTTTTTATTTCGATCTTGGCGGGCAAGTTGCCTCCCGAGCAACAAGCAAAAGCGCGTTATATCGGATTGGCATTGGCACTTGCGATGCGCGTGATTCTGCTTTTTTCTTTGACGTGGGTTATTGGTTTAACTGCGCCTTTATTTACCATTATGGGACAGGAAATATCGGGACGCGACTTGGTATTGCTCATCGGCGGCTTGTTTTTACTGGCGAAAAGCACACACGAAATTCATGGCGCACTCGAAGGCGAAGAAGGTCATAAGTCCACGAAAATTTATCCGTCGATTGTCAGTGTGCTTATCCAAATTGCGCTTCTCGACATCGTTTTCTCGCTCGATTCGGTGATTACGGCGGTCGGAATGGTTGATAATCTCTGGATTATGATTGCGGCGGTGGTCGTTTCCATCGTTTTTATGATGGCTTTTGCGGGTCACATCGGCGCGTTTGTCCAAAAACATCCGACGATCAAGATGCTTGCCTTGTCGTTTTTGATTCTAATCGGCGTAACGCTGATTGCCGAAGGTTTAGATCAGCACATCCCGAAAGG
>JANMSG010000348.1:0-11792 GCA_031389065.1 Acidobacteriota bacterium
CGTTCAAAGAGTTGTTTGATATGCAGCGCAACCTCAACAGCCTCTTTGAGAGTAACTATGGAAAGGCAGCCAATGAGGAAACAGCGCTCAACACGTGGACTCCTACGGTTGATATTTATGAAGACAACGATGCCTTTTTGCTCAAACTCGAATTACCCGAAGTGAATAAGGAAGAGATCAAAGTAAACCTCAATGAAAACGTCCTCGCAATCAGTGGCGAAAGACGTTTTGAGAACGAAGAGAAGCGGGACAACTATCACAGAGTCGAGCGCAGCTACGGACAGTTCTATCGTTCCTTCACGCTGCCGCCCAATGTCAACGCGGAAGCAATTCAAGCAGAGTACAAGGATGGTGTATTGCGTTTGAGCTTGCCCAAGAAAGAGGAAGCCAAACCAAAAGAAATCAGTGTCAACATCCTGTAAGTGAGTCAGTAATCAAGAAGTGAGTTGAAAAAACATGCAAGAGTGATTCGTATAAATATTTTCTCCTGAGTTTGAAATTTATAGAAGCCGCAGCCATCAACGCTGCGGCTTTTTTGTTTGTCTAGATTTCATGCCATTGCCATTATCTAAAAGGACTCTTGACTTTGCCCCATCGCCCAGCGTATAACGCAGGCTGCCTCACCGGTTCAAAATCAACGTGGGACAATTCAAATTTTCAACCATCGCGGCATTGCTTTATTTTTTTATAAATCTATTGCTGTGTCAGGAAAGTTCATATGAGTATATGGGGATCAGATAAAATGAAATTAGTCAAAAACGAAAGTGGCGGCTCTGATTTCGGTTGGATAGGCAAAGGCGTAGAAGTGATTGGCGACGTTATTTTCCAGGACAAGCTACAGGTTGACGGAAAAGTAAATGGCAAGCTCTTTTCCGAAAAAGGCACGTTGATTATTGGCGAAACCGGCAAAATCGAAGGCCAGATTGACGTCGGCACTTGTGTCTTACACGGCTTGATTAACGGCGACCTGAACGCTCGCACAAAAGTTGAAATCCATCGAACAGGCAAACTCCACGGCGATGTCATCACGCCAGCCTTGACGGTCGAAGAAGGTTCTATTTTTAACGGCGCAATCAGGATGAGCAAAGAGGTTGAAGTGCCGCGCATAGATTCCAGAAGCGACAAAGATGGCGAGAAAAGAAAAGTTAAAGAGGCGTGAAGTTTTTCCAGGCAGATTTCTAATTGTTCTCAAACTGGCATTTCACATCGTTATATAGAACCAATAAATAATGATTCGCTAACCACGTTCAATATGCCGCGCAGGGCAAAAGGAAGCTCTCTGTGCGCGGCATTCGCTTTGTGGCTCCATCCCCGACAGACAGTCCGCAATAGACTTGAATCATCCACAGCCTCTGCTATAGTCGAACAGGAGCGAGTTCGTGCAACCAGGATTGCCAATCCCCTTGATTCGAATTATTTACGATTGAAATGATAAACACGCCAACAACTGCAAGAGAGAGAATCGTGGTCGCGCTCGATGTTGCTGACCGCGACAGCGCTTTATCGTTGGTTGAAAAATTGAGCGGACTGGTAGGAATGTTCAAAATCGGCAAACAGCTCTTTACTGCAGAAGGTCCAGGGCTGGTACGCGAAATCATCGCGGCGGGCGAAAAAGTTTTTCTAGACCTCAAGTATCATGACATCCCAAATACCGTTGCCGGTGCGGCCCAATCGGCGGCGCAGCTTGGGGTTTCGATCTTCAACGTCCACGCCCTGGGCGGTTCGGAGATGATGCGCGCCGCCGTCGTAGCCATTCAAGATCAAAGTCCCTATTCACACAACGACGAAGACCCTTTACATGAGACGACTCGCGTTTCAACCACCCGCCCTGCTGTCTTAGGCGTGACGGTGTTGACAAGCATGAACAACACGAGCCTCGCAGAAGTCGGCATTTCGCTCAATGCCGATGACCTGGTCGTGCGGCTGGCTACGCTTGCGCGTGATGCGGGGCTTGATGGCGTCGTCGCTTCGCCAAAAGAGATTCGCTTGATACGCGAACGAGTCGCAAGTAAAAACTTCATCATTTTAACCCCCGGCATCAGACCTCTCTGGTCAGCAAGCGGCGACCAGAAACGCATAGCCACACCCGCAGACGCTTTGCGCGACGGCGCGGATTTCATCGTCATCGGTCGAGCCATCACTGACGGCAAAGACCCACGCACCAACGCCGAACGCATCCTGGAAGAAATTGATAAGCAGTAGGCAGTAGGCAGTCTTTTTTCGTTTGCCACCTTCAAAGCAGTAGTAGATGAAACCCAGTAAAACCACAACGCATCTACCAAAATACAAAATTCACAGCGCAGATTGTGCCTTACCACTTCTCGTATACATCGCAGGAATGGATGGGACCGGCGAGTTATTCTTCAAACAAATCCCCTCGCTTTCCGAAGACTTCCGCGTCGTCACGTTTCGCTTGCGCGACACCAGCGACGCAACCTATGAAGAACTCACGGACGATGTTGCCACAATCATCAATGAGATCGGCGAAGCGAAAGCTTTCATCGTCGGCGAATCGTTTGGCGGAACGATTGCCATGACCTTCGCCTTGCGCTATCCGACGATGACCGAACGACTGATTGTCATCAATTCATTTCCCTATTATCGCAGGCGTTTCAGAATCAAACTTGCGGCCAGACTGGCGGCAATCGCGCCTTACAAAATGGCTGTGCCGTTTCGTTTGCTCATGGCTTCGTTAGGTTTGTGGATGGATGGCGTCACCAGCGAAGACCGCCGCAGAGTTTTACAGGCTTTGCGCTCGGTCGAGATGAAAAGTTATGCGCGGCGTTTGCGCCTCATCGCAGAAGTAAATATCGAAGACCACCTCGCAGAGATTCACGCGCCTACTCTTTTCATCGCCGCAACGCGTGACCTACTGGTTCCTTCCGGGCGCGAAGCAAAATTCATGTCTTCGCGTATGCCTGATGCAACAGTGAGAATCATCCAAGGCGCGGGACACGCCTGTTTATTAGGAAATCGCGTGCAATTGAGCAAGATGTTAGCCGATTGGATTAGAGCGTGATTAACGCAAAGGCACATTATTTCTCTTTACCAATTTACTTCAAGTGTCATTCGGTTTGTCCCTTCTTCTTCAGCCCAGTTGGCGATAGCCTCAATGTCATTCAAATCTTGAATAAACTCATCAGCCAGCGAGTCAAGCCCATTTGCGTTTCGCTGGTACGATTCGAGAATCGCCTTGGTTTCTGGTCGTCCAGCCTCTATTGCTTCACGCAACCTGATAGCTGCCTCGCGTAGCTCTTTTGGTGTCACCCACTCAACATCATCATCACTCAGCCCATTGGTTATAAATGTCTGGATGGCTTCAGCGTTTAACTTCTTAATAGCCTTTAAGGTTTCAGGGCTTTCCTCTCGTTCTGCCATCCAATTTCCCCAGGCATTACAGTCATTATAGAAACCCGGTTGAGATTCAAGCTGACCCTCCGTGATACCAGTCCAATATGCAATTACAGATGCGCTCATCTTGCCTCCTACATTCCCTATTTTAAATCCTTGTAATAAATACGATAAACTTTATCTCGTAAAAATAACTTAGTGAAACAACTTCGTCAGTCAGGCGGGTTGATTCGTAAACCAAATATGAACGCCACCAGGAATGCAAACTCAGTCGCTGGATGATTCTTTATTTTTCTCTTTGGTTTTTGGTCTGTAGTAAATTAAAGACCGGCCACGCGATTCAGCGAATTTATATTCCGCTAAAAAATCTTTCAACTCCGGATAATTCTTCATGGCTAAATCGTTATTAAAAAATCCCAACTCATCTATGATGTAAATTGGTCGCGTTGCCTGCAAGTCGCTTAATAGTTGCTGGCGATAGGCGGCGGTGGTCTTCTCATCCAGCACTGAAATGTACGCCTCGCCAAAGTAGTGGACATCAGAAGGAACCCCTGTGAGCGGCTGCGTACTCAAGAAACGGGAGGCTGGCATCATGCCTGCCCAGTAATAGATCTCTGGTCGGTACCCCCAAATGAAAAGATAATTGTCGCCCCCTTTTTCGCTTCGCTGTTGCGGAGCCTTGCCGCGCAGTCCTTCTATGCCCAATCTTTCGATCTCGGCAAAATCATCCGGCAAATCTTTGACAGCGCCCCCTAACAGGCGCTCTTCTCTGTTCAACTTTTCGTGGTTCCAATTTTTTGTCATTTCGCTCTTTGCGCCGCGCGCCCAATCCCAGGCGAGTACCGCCGTGCGTGTGTGGAATCGAACCAGTGTGAGCACAAATCCGGCAAGCAAGAAAGCCAGGATCAGGCGACGCAACAAGGGCTTTTCATTTCTTTGCGAGGCGAGCGTCTTAATAATTCCTGAGATTCCACGCGCTGCAAGTAAGCAAAGGCTCGGCAGAATTTGAAAGAAGTAGTGTCCGAAGAACCTGCCGCCCACAGACATCGCTGCATACGAAGTTACAAACCAAATCAGTAGCGTAGCGTCCGCCCTGAAAATAGTCTGTGGCACGGAATCGGCTCCTGTAGCCGATTTCAAGGCTTCGCGCCTGTTTGCGCCGGGTTTTATCATTCGCATAACCGTTGCTGCGACCACAAACATCAAGCCAAATAACAAGGTGTTATTGAGCGCGAAATAACCGGCGCTCTGACTCAAGGCAGCCTGCAAAGTATCTTTCAACGAAAAGTACACGGCATACTTTGTGCCCCACTCCCAGACATAGAACCGATAATCAGTCAGTGAATTGGTCGCCGCAATATAAATCCAGAAAGGCATCGCGCCCAAGATGAAACCAGCGGCAGTAAGCAGCAGGCAGTAAGCAGTAGGCAGTTTCGATTGCGGATTGCGGATTGCAGATTGCGGATTTAATTTTTCCTTGTTCACTTCATCCTGAACCCGCAACAAAAACAACAAACAAAGAACGAAGAACAGCAGATTGAATAACGCTTTGGGATTGGTTTGAAAAGCTATACCGCTGGCTATTCCGGCTGCAAGAGCAAACCACGCACGTCGCGCACGGTAGGAAATTAACCAACGTTGTTTGTGAAAGAAATAATCGGAAGCCTTGTACGGGCGACCCTCTGTGGTCGCCCCTGCTTGCGATTCCAATGGGTTTGAATCAGGGGCGGTCAGGGACGACCGCCCGTACAGGGCTGCTGAGTCATTCTTGTTAAACGCACCCTGCGCGCGCACGAACCAGTAAGCGCCAAGCGTGTAGGGCAGAGTCATCAGGAAGTCTGTATTGAGCCCTTGAAAATGCCCAGTCAGGTAGGTCGTGCTGAAGATGACAAACATCGCCGCCGCCAGCAAGCCTGCCCGTTTGTTATACAAAAAAGATGCAAACAGATAAAGCACAAAAGCAACGGCTAGAGAATAGAAAATCGTGAACAGGCGTATGGTTAAGATGTGGTCGCCGAAAAGTTTGAACAACAGTGCATAAAGGAGCGGCAACACGGGCGGTTTATCGAAATAGATTTCTCTGTACAGAGCCTTGCCGCGCAAGATTTCTTCGGCAGCCGTAAACCATAATCCATCGTCTTGATACAGATGCCCCGCGTAAAAGATTCGCAGCAGGAAAGCAATGACCGCGAGCGTTGCAAATACTTTTATCGGAGAGTCGCAGTATGTAGAGAAAAAGATTTGTGCGGCTTTTCCGCTTTGCGGTGCAAAGAGTCCAGCACTGTCAGTTGGCGATGGCTCGAATCTATGTGCGGCTGCGCCGCTGTTTTCAGGTAAAGTTGATGCCATTCTTCAAAGCACCAATCTACAGCGCGGAGTTGAGGCTTACCGATACAAGCGACGGGGTCAAGGGTTCGCCATGAACGCCTATGGCAGCGTCGAGTTCATCTGCGAGATTGCCCGACGATAAAGATTGAAAATCGAACAAGCGCGCATCCAGCAAATGCGAAGGCTTAATGTTGCCCAAAGCATTCAGCATAGAATTTCTTACTTGAGGAATTTCCGTTTGCAATTCGTCAATCAGGCGTTTGACGCGCTTGCGTTTCAAATTCTCCTGTGAACCGCACAAATCGCAGGGAATGATTGGATAATTTTGCGTCGCCGCATAAGCCGCAATGTCAGCTTCCCAGGCATATGCCAGCGGGCGAATCACCATATTGCGCCCGTCATCGCTGCGCAAGGCCGGCGGCATGGCTTTGAGCGCGCCAGTGAAAAATAGATTGAGCAGGAAGGTTTCCAATATGTCGTCGGCGTGATGCCCCAGAGCGATCTTCGTGCAGCCTTCTTCAACTGCCACGTTATAGAGAATGCCGCGACGCAGACGCGAACAGACAGAGCAAGTCGTTTTGCCTTCCGGCACAAGCTGTTTGACAATCGAATAGGTGTCGCGCTCGATGATGCGAAATGGCACGCCGATGTCGCTCAGATAAGTTGGCAAAACCTGTTCAGGGAAATTGGGCTGCTTCTGGTCAAGATTGACGGCTAATAACTCGAAGTTGACAGGCGCGCGGCGTTGCAGGTCGAGCAGTAGATTGAGCAAGGTGTAGCTATCTTTGCCGCCGCTCAGACAGACCATAATCTTGTCGCCGTCTTCAATCATATTGAAATCGGCAATCGCTTTGCCCACTGCGCGCAGGAGTTTCTGCTTCATCTTCTCTATTCGTTCCGCATTTTGTAACATAACAAGAAAGTGATAGTAGCATAGGGAGATGTCAGATGTCAGATACTGGATGTTAGTTTTGAAGTGAAATGATTCCTGACATCCAGCATCTGACATCTGACATCTATCTCGCACGTTGAACTGGTTTCCAGCCTTCTTCAAATTGTGTTCCCATTACCAGGAGGCTTAATTCATCATAATTGGCTGTCTGGTGTTGCACTTTTAAAAACTGATCGTACATCTGCCACTGCACTTTGCTGACGATTGCAATCGATTTTCGTTTGCGCGCTTCCTCCGCCATCCCGCGTAAATCGTCATAAACCTGCTGTGCCAGACGGGGCATCTCAAGCTCACGTTCTTTTAGTCGTTCCGCATCTTCTTTTCTCAAGGTAAAGTGGGTGAATAGTTCAAGCCATCCGGCATAACGACAAGCTGCATCTTCGGAACGCAAGAGCGCCAGAAGCCCTACGAAACTGGCTTCCGACTCATCTGAAAATCCCGCCAGATGTCCCCACTCGTGAGCCATGGTGAAGGCCCTGTCGAGCGAATGATACCCGCGTCCGACAATCGTTTCGTGCCCGAAGGGATTGAGGAGTCCCGTAATCCCACTTGCTTGGAAGTATTTATCAAAGAGCGACGCTTTCGGCTTTGCCAGAGTGATGTCGCTTGTGCGTCCGAACTCTTTCAACAAACGCGAAAAGGCGGGTTGAATGCGCCGTCGCCATTCTTCATCATCTGGCAGATTGGTTTTGTGCGCTGCCTCAACTTCCGCGTTGAGGCGTTCAATACACAGACGATACAAATCAATCGCAACTTCTTCATTGATGCGTTCGGCATTGTAATCAAGCTTTTGCCTCAGAGGTTCGCGCATAGAATTGAAGCCAAAAAGCGTTTGAAAAATCAGAAAGACAAGGGCGGTTAAAACGATTGTGTCCAGCAAAAGCTTTGCCGCTTTGCGAAGTCGTCTTCCCTTCTCTGCTTTGGCGATGCGAATGATCCACCAGACAGGGATGCCTATCATCACAGAGACGAGGAGCAAATCGTAAACTGCGAAAGGCAGATAATTCGTCAGCGGTGTGATGAGCGATTGCAATCTCTCATAAAATCCGTTGGAGTAGAATCGCTCTATGAAAGAAGCGGGCAGTTGAAAGATGGGTAACAATACTGACAAAACAACCACCGCAATTTTCCAGGCGACGCGAAAGGTGAATGCAGGCTTGATAAAATCAAAGCGACTGGGCTTCGCGTCTTCAGCTTGTGGCGGGCTCGTTTTATTTTCTGACACTTCCATTCTTGCCTATGATTCTTGAACATCCTATGGCGTTTTTCAAATGAATCAAGCGATCAAAGAAAAGAAGTCTGTTTTCAAAGAGTGTAGATAAATCGAAGAGCAAGTTATTTCTAGACTGGTGGCGCGGACATTCTTGCCCGCATTCTTGGGCAGGGACACCTTCAGGCAAGGGCAGAACCAATCGTTTGGAATTTTCGAAGCAGGCAAACAAGAATGTCTGCGCTACGAAAGTGGAGTTCTTCTGAACGGAAGCTTATCTTACTTGGTTAATTTCATTACGACGATACCGCCATAGTTACGTAGAAAAGGCATGGTCTGAATGAGATGATAATCCAGCTTTTCCAGAATAGCCGGTCTGTTGCCGTTTTTATTCTTGATAAATCGGCTGAGTCTTGAGGTCAGGTGGAATCTTTGAATTGAGGGGTTCACACCGAGTTGTTTGACGTATTCAAGTTCGCTTATCGTAAGCTTTCTTTCATCTTCCGTGAGGTGGCGATCCAATGATTTCTCTTTTGAAGCCAATCGCATACCGATGCGACTCTCTCTCAACTTCTCAAAGGCGGGAACCTGAACGGGTTCATGAAAGATCGCGATGCCGCCTTTTTTGAGCACTCTTGAACATTCGGCTATCGCTTTGCGAACGTCCACGTGGTGCAAAATATCAATCCCAACAATTACGTCAAAGTACTCGGATGGGTAATCTAACTCTTCGGCTATGCCTATGGAAAAATGTGTGCGGTCAGAGAAGTGATATTTTTGTGCGCGTTCCTCGGCAATGGAAATATTATTTTCAGACAGGTCAAAGCCAAAGACTTCATAGCCGATTTTGGAATAGAGTAAAGAGAACTCCCCTGGACCACAGCCAAAATCGAGTAATTTCTGGTCTTCATTCTTGAAATGCTTTTGCGCCAGCTCCATCACCTGCCAATACGAATTCCAGGGTCTTGTCTGCTTGGAGGTGACCGGGTCAAAACAGATTTCGGCGGATTCATTGCGTTTCGAGTATTCTTCGTAAAATTGACGTTCTCGTTCGTGTCTAGGTGTCAGGGTAGTGGTATTCATAAATCGCGCCTCTGTGGTTTCCTTGTTGCAAGCCATCTGTTGAAGACGAATCACCTTCTCTCATCCATTCGCCCTCAGAAATCTGCAAATTAGTCCTGGTTTTGAAATATTACGAAAGCCTTTGGATTTCCATTATTGGCGAAACTAATTTGCCAGGGTAGGAAATTTCAAGAATGAAGAAAGCCCTGGCTTCCTTTGATTGACACAGAGAATCTTGATGTATAGATTAGCTGCGCAACCAGAAGGCGGGTCAAGACAAAAGGGGTGAGTTGTTCTGACTCGTAGACGAGCGGAAAGCTTGACAGGCTGTGCGCTGTTTTGCGACCCAACGAAGCGAGATGGCGAGCGAGAATAAATTCTCGTAAGGGTTTTGTCGGCTGAGATTTTTATTGCTATGATAAAAGTCCAACTGCCCGATTGCCTAGAACACAGCGTCAAGAATCAGGCAAGCTACATCTGTTCTGGTTGTAGGCCACGCGGGTCATCAATACCCGTAATTAAAATCAAGAAGAGGTCTAAATCCACTATGGCTACAAATACCGACGTTGCTCCGGCACTTCATTCGGGCGCTGACTTAAAAAAGCACCCGGCAGGACTTTATGCCTTGTTTGCCACAGAGATGTGGGAGCGTTTCAGCTTCTATTCGATGCTGGCTCTCTTTACACTTTATATGCAGGATTCTAAGGACGGCTTTAGCTGGACTCCTGCGCAAGCGACGAGCCTTTATGCGAACTATTTGATGTTCGTCTATGCCAGTCCACTTATCGGCGGCTGGCTTGCAGATAAAGTGCTGGGGTATCGCAAAGCCGTGATGATTGGTGGCTTTTTCTTTATGGCAGGCCACGGGCTGCTTTCGATTCCGGCGCTATGGGCGGTTTATGTCGCGCTCGCCTGTCTGGTCATCGGCAACGGCTTTTTTAAACCGAATGTATCAACGATGGTCGGCAACCTCTATCCTGAAGGTAGCCATTTGAAAGACCGCGCCTACAACATCTTTTACATGGGCATCAACGTCGGTGCATTCCTCGCTCCGGTAGTGATGGAACTTGTAAAATCGCGTTGGGGCTTCCATCCGGCATTCGCTGTTGCCGCGTTTGGGATGGTCATCTCGGTGACGGTTCTGTGGATATACAAAAATAAAGTCGAGGACCCCGCCGTTGTCGCAGCCAAAAAGAGCGGAACCGCGTTGCCTACAGTCGGACGCGGCGGTGAGATGGAGAAGGTTTCTGACGCCAAGCGCATCGGCGCGTTGATCGTCATCTTCCTCATCGTCATCGTCTTCTGGATGGTATTCCACCAGAACGGTTCGACGCTGACCTACTGGGCTGATGACAACACCGACTGGAACGTATCAGGAACGATTTCAAACGCCATTAATCCGTTCTGGATTGTCACCTTGACTTTCCCGCTGGTGTGGTTCTGGCAGTGGCTCGACAGCAAAGGTAAAGAGCCTTCGACACCAACCAAGATGGCTATCGGGATGACGCTGACCGCGCTGTCGTTCTTCATCCTATACGCTGGAGCAAAGCAGGGCGAAGCCAAAGCAGTTACGCCTGATATGGTCTCCACAGGTTCATTCCGCATCAATGAGCGGGCGCTCGAGTCTCTGGGCGCCAACGGCGTCCCGCAAGACGTAATCGACAAGATCAAAACCGCCAAAGATGCCGACGCCAAGTTCATCGTCCTCGATAAGAAATTCTCGAAAAACGAGAATGGTACGGGCGAACAGAATTTAATCACCGCTCTCGAAAAGATCATGCCACCAAATCAGGTCCAACAGCATAGAGCGGCACTCTTGAATCACGGCTACTTGTTTATGGTCTCGCCGTTCTGGCTCATTCTCGCCTACGCAGTAATTTCACTAGGCGAACTGATGCTGTCGCCGATGGGTTTATCGCTTGTGTCAAAGGTTGCGCCGCTCAGAGTGCGCGGCTTGATGATGGGGGGCTGGTTCGTTGCAACTGCCATAGGCAACAAACTCACAGCGATTGGCGTATACTGGTCAATCTGGAAGCAGTCAACATTCTTCATTATCCTTGGCAGTATGGCTCTGGTGATGGCCGTCGTGCTGGCGTTTCTCTTGAAGCCTTTGAAGAAGGCGATGCCCGGCGTCTGAGACAGGGCAACAACCAAAAAGCAAAATGAAAAGGCAAAAGGCAAAATTCGATTTATCGTTTTTTTACTTTTGCCTTTTCATTTTGACTCAAGCTTTTCGTAGTTCTAAAATTTTCGGAGGACAGATGAACAAACGGCTACCCGCACAGAAGATTGCGATTTTATTGGCTTTTTTACTCACTTCCATGCAAACCCTGCCGGTCATCGCTCAACAAAAAAACTCAGCGACTGCGCAACCAAAGAATGCTGCGAAACCTGTAGAATCAGCCGCCGCGAAATTTAATCTGACGATAGATAACATCATGCGCGGCAATGAACTGGTAGGCTACGAGCCTCGCGCTGTGCGCTGGTCAGGCGAGCGCATCTATTTTCAATGGAAGCAGGCTACGGATTCGCGCGATAAAGACTTCGATACGTATGTTGCCAACAGCGACGGCTCCGGTTTGAAGAAACTCTCGGAAGAAGAAGCCAGGAACGCGCCGCCGGTTTTCGGCGAAGACTCGAAAGATAATACACTCACGCTCTTTGTTGATAGCGGCGATCTCTTCATCTACGACCACGACACAGCAAAGCGCAGACAGATCACCGCGACAACAGACATAGAATCAAACGCGCATTTCACACACGATCAAAAGAGCATCTATTTCACGCGCTCAAATAACCTTTTCGTGATGACACTCGATACAGGTTCGCTCGTGCAACTGACCAACATTCCCGCGCCTACATCTCCTGCTACTGCTGGCGGGTTTGGCG
>JANMSG010000382.1:0-4227 GCA_031389065.1 Acidobacteriota bacterium
CATCAACTTCGTTGTACGCGGCTCCTCCATAGCTGTTGAAGTACTTGAACGCGGCACGTGATCGGGACCCGAGAAGCGACCAAAGAGTCTCGGTGAACGCCCTCGATCCGGTCGCATAGTGCGTATTGCGACCATCTCGCATCAAATCCGCAAGCAGATTGATCGCCAGAACCGACTTGCCCGTACCTGGCCCTCCTCTCACTATGACCACCTGCTTTGTGCGACCAAAGAAGGCCGATGCCACTGTGGCTCGAATACTCTCGATGGCAACGAGCTGCTCGTCCAAAAGGATCCAGGGAGCCTTTGTACCGATTGCAGTGGCGACATGGTCCATCAACTTTCTACTCTGCCGAAACCGGCTGGTTTCGATCCTTTGGAGCACATCCTTGCCATGACCAGATGCCATCTTGGTTCGCAAAAATGCACCCAGGGCTTCGCCATCGTCAGCGTCGAATAAGGGGCTGTGCTCTAGGGCACCGGCGAATTTCTGAGCCAAGATGGGGTCACCATCAGCGGTCAGATAGTTGTGTAGGTAGCTGCAGGAGGCAAGCTCAACTGGCGCGTCGCCCTCATGGAACGCGGTGTGAGTGTCTTCCAGGTACTCCCGATACTGACCAACTTGGACTGAGGGATGCAGGACGTGGCGAGCGGCCCCTCCGACCCAGGTGGTTACGATCTTTTCCGGCTCAGCAGCATCGCACTTCTCCCACTGTTTAAGCTCGACGATGACCGCACGGTCTTGACGAGTGTCGTCGCGACCGCAAAACAAGCAGTCAAGTCTCTTTGAACTCAGGGGAAGCTGGTATTCGAGGAGTACCCCGTGATCGTAAAGCTTCGCGCTGTCTACCACATCCTTCATAGCTCTCAGCGAATTGCGCCACGACGCAACTTCGGCAGGACCGGGCTCATAGCGAAAATAGTGAAAGAAGGCCTCCCGGAGGCGCCCAGCGATCTGGTTGCGCGTTACGTCGCGAATGAAATCCTGCGACATTCCGGAGTAAAGGCGCACGACTAGAGGTCGGAATACTTGCGCGCGTTTCCGCGCGCCTTTTCGACCGGGTACTTCTGCTCATTCACTTGAATTTTTTCCTTGCTGACTTGCAAGAGGTCGACGCCAAGCTTGTCGGCGAGACGGATCAGATAGAGAAGGACATCTGCCATCTCCTCCTTAGCTCGTGAGAGAATTTCCTCTGGCAGATGTTGTGATTGGTGGTCAGTCAGCCACTGAAATAATTCCAGTAGCTCCCCTGCCTCGACTGCAACGCTAGCAGCCAAGTTCCGCGGGGAGTGGAACTGGTCCCAATCCCGCGCCGCAGCGAAATCGCGCAATTGATCGCGAATGGATTCCAAATCAGGGGAAGAAGTCATCGGGACCACTTTCATCGCTGAGAACGTGCTCACTAACGCTGATTGTGCGAGTCGTCGCTTGCCTTCGTAGGTCACCGTGGTGCGAGTTTACTGCATCGAAGCTTGCAACTAGACACCGAGTTGCCGAGCGGGACGATCGAAACGATGCCGCCTAAATAAGGACGGGAACGCCGACTTCCCTGAGATACATAAACGTCGCGTCGTAGATGCTCGGATCCCTCGTCGGGTCGCCCTCATCGCCGGGCGGTACAAAGATAACCATTCCCTGGCGCGCGCGAGTTAGAAGCACTCGATACGCATTCCGTAGGTAGTTACGGTTCTCAGCGCTCTTGACGTTAGTCCATTTGCTGCCTCGGAAGTCGTGGAAGCTCCATCCATCGCCTGCGAAACGCAGGTCACCGTCCCAGGTGACGCAGGCCCAGTCAAGTTCTAGGCCCTGGACCTGAAACTCAGTTGCAGCGTCCTCCAAGTAGTAGCTTGATCGTGTGTCGAATTTGTCGTCCAGAAACCAGTGGACCGGATCGACATTGACTCGGATATCGACGGCGTGGGGCTTAAGACGCTGCGCCTTTGAGGAAGCCACAAGGCCATAGCGCTCAGAGCCCCTAGCCTGTGCCCGAACCCATTCTTTCGCACTGCCCAAGTCTCTGGTGACCGTGATGGGATATCGATCGAGGAGTTCGGCAAGCATCTCCCGTGCCTTCTTCCCCTCGCAATCGAGCACGGCTTTCACGAATCCTGAGACATGCTCGGCGCGAAACGACCGCATCGAAACGGCGAGATGCAGATCCTTGTCAAACGTCACGTTCTCACGCGCTCCTAAAGCGGCCAGCGAGTTGCCTGCAGCGTATTCGCTATCGACTAGCCGATCCGAGATGCATACCCGCCACTTCGGAAACGCTTCGCGCATGGCATCAATCCACGCCCCTATCCCCGCCTCTCCATCGTTGATCTCCTGGCCACCTCCCACCAAACACACGACTACGGACCAATCGTCCCGCCGATCCATGCAAGAAATGAGAAATTCGGGCTCCGACTGTGAAAAGTTTGGCCGCCCTTTCTTTGTCTTCATGAAGGTGGCAGTCTTTCGCAGATTCCAAGCTCGCTGCGCCTCATCGAATATCACAACACTCTCCGAGGGCGGCCCCGCGTCTGCGAGAGCATCGTCGCGGAAGTGGTGGACGTTCTGAATGAACGCTTTGACGCTCTCACCTACCTGGTTTTTCCTGACCTTCTCGCCAAGCACCTGCTTGCGCTTGACCTCATCGCGCGTTAGCGCCTCACGCAGTACTGCCACCAGCGGTCCGTTACCGGAGAGAAAGACTGCGTGCGACGCTTCATCAGCTTGGCGCTTGCGCGTTGCGACGTTCAGCCCGACCAGCGTCTTGCCCGCGCCGGGTACTCCGGTTACGAAGCAGATGATCTTCTGATTTTCGCGCTTGGCTTGCTCCACCAAGCTCTCAACGCGCGCGGAGGTCAGAGCTAGGTTTTGGGCACCTGCGTCAAATCGAGCAATCTCCTCAACGGAGTGCTGCGCATAGAGCGCCCTGGCGGCCTCTATGATGGTAGGCGTCGGACGGTATGGCGAGTGCGCCCAAGCTTCGACATCAATCTGCGGGCCGTCGATCACGGCCAACGCATGGTCGAGCAGTCCACGTAGCGCATCGCTCCCAATTCTTAAGGGGCGATAAACGGCGTCCAAATCAGCCTGCAAGGGGTCACTACCCCCCGAGGCCTCTGTGGCCACGAGAATTGGAACTATAGGCAAGGCGTGGCTGGCCAGGTGGAAGTTCTTAAGGTCGAGGGCATAGTCCCAGACCTGCTCCTTTGCCGCCTGATCGAACTTGGCTTGTCCAACTTTGAATTCGACGACGAATAGACCCGGCCCAATGATTAGGACGGCATCTATTCGTCGCCCCATCCTTGGAATGCTGTACTCGAGGAAGATTGTTCCGCTCAAGCCTTTGAGCTGATGCTGCAGGATCGATGTCTGGACAAGCCACGCATCGCGCTGCGTCTGCTGCAGAACAAATGGATTTACCCTGGCCATTCGGCCAAGAATTTCAGTGGGAGTGGCCGCAATGAACTCGTTGATGGTGGCTCTATACCAAGCTCGCTGGTAATAAGCCACTTGCTCTGAGACGATCAGGTCTTCTTCCACGGGGCGCTATCTGAGGTTTGGACGCTGCGACGAACGGAATCATGCAGCTTTTCGAGGAAGGTCGCGGATAGGCACTCCCTAGCGTCGCGACTACAGGAGCTGGTCGATCTTGTAAAAGCATGAGGTGCGGTCTGATGATCGCATTCCTCGTCCGACCTTCAAGCTTCCAGTGGGTCGGGATCCTCGAGCGCAATCGCGGTGGCGGATGCAGCGGCCGTCGCCCGGGCTGAAATGTGCCCTGCATGCTCCTCCACATCCCCGTTCTGCGCCCGCTGCCTCATCGCGTGATCAACCAGCACTAGCGCCAAAAAAGCCTCCGCAATCGGCGTCGCCCGTATCCCCACACAAGGATCATGCCGCCCATGCGTCTCGATCGTCGCGGCATTGCCTTCAACATCAATCGTCTTCCGCGGCAGCCGAATGCTTGAAGTGGGCTTGATCGCGATCGACACCACGACGTCCTGCCCCGTCGAAATCCCGCCCAGAATCCCGCCCGCGTTGTTGGAGAGGAACCCCTCCGGCGCCATCTCGTCGGAGTGCTCGGTGCCCATCTGCTCGACCGACCGGAACCCCGCCCCAATCTCCACGCCCTTCACGGCGTTGATGCCCATCATCACTTTGGCGATGTCGGCATCGAGCCGGTCATAGATAGGCTCGCCCCATCCCACCGGAACGCCTGACGCCACGACATTGATTCG
>JANMSG010000425.1:0-2194 GCA_031389065.1 Acidobacteriota bacterium
GACGCTCTGTCGGGCGGGTTTCCTGAAGGATGCGGCCGGCATCCGGGGGCGCCTGAGCGAGGATGGGGAAAGACGCCAGGATGCCGAAGATTGATGCCACGAGACGAAAAAGTCCCCAGCCTCCGCAGGCGAATGGTGCTCTGATCGCCAAACTGCTCCCCTTAATATTGAGGTACGAGTAACAACCATGACTTCATTTGAATTTTCAAATACTTCCAACTCAACCACATTTTAGTGCAAGGTAAGCCAAAGCGCAAAGAGTCTGATGGGATCGTCACGCGCGCTGATGCTCACGCCTTTTCACCGGTCCGAAGAAGGCGGGATCTACTTTCCGTATGGAATGCCTGAGACCTTCATGCAACAGTACGCGAGCCGATACATCGAGCACGACATTTGGGCACAGCGCGGCATGGAGAGAGGCGCGTATGTCGAGGGCAACGTCTTCGGAGACAGGGATCTGCTTTCACTGCAGGAAATGCTCGAATCGATCTTCTATCGAGAATTCCTGTCCAAGATGGACATCCTGCGCCTGTGTTCCGGGGTGGTTTTCACGCATAGCTCGGTTGTACCAATGCCGACCAACCTGGCGTTTTTCCGCGGCGCCCGGGAGCCGGAATTCGATGAAGGGAACAGGGATTTTTTGCGTCTGGCTTTACCGCACTTCTCCCGCGCATTGGGAATCCATATGCGACTTCACGATGCCGAGCTGCGATCGGCGCTTGGTTTGTCTGCCCTCGACCGGATTTCGTCGGGCGTAATTCTGATTGGCTCACAAGGAAAAGTCCTTCACCTGAACCGTTTGGCGAACCAGATCATCTCGTCGAACGACGGCATGAGTGTCAACAAGCAGTTGGACAAGATGGTACTGACCGCGAACAAACCAGGAGAAACGCGCGAACTGCACACCGCGATCGATCTCGCACTGCATCCCGACATGATCGAAGTACCGCACTTCTCGCACGGAGTGCACATTACGCGTCCCTCCGGTCGCCCGGATTACATACTCAATCTGGCTCCTCTACCACCCGAAAACGAATTCGGTAGTGCGCGTGGTCGCGCGCACGCGATCATCTTCATCGTCGATCCCAGTGCCTCGCATGTGCTTGATGCGTCACTACTCAAGAAACTTTATGGATTGACTGCGGCCGAGGCGCGTATTGCACAACGCATATACGTAGCTGATACGACAAGACAGGCGTCGGAAGCGCTAGGGGTTGCAGAAGGCACCGTATTAACGCAACTTAAAAGCATTTTTGCCAAGACCGGCACACACCGGCAGTCGGAGCTCATGAAACTCCTGTCCTCGATCGCGTCAATACAGTAATGCGGATATGTGAGCTTCCCTCCGAAATTTCGTCTTCCAAGAGATGGGGTATAGCGCCCCGCTAAACTGGAAGGAGAAGCGAAGTTAAAGACGATACCGAAGCAGGAATACATACCAGAGATCCGGGAACTGTCGGTAAAGCGAGTGAAGGCAGGCCAGACGGCGGGAGCGGGAGCGAAGAAATTGGGTCTGATCGAGCAGACCCTGCGCAACCGGGTCAAGGCGTTTGACGCGGGCAAGCTGAATGGCCCAGGAACGATGCAGGTTACGCCGGAATAAATAGAACTCTCCAAGGTGCGTGCGGAGAATCTGCGGCTCAGGCGGGAGAACGAAATCCTAAAAAAGCGGCGGCGTACTTTGCGAGAGAAGCACTGTCAAGTACGCCTGGATCGATACGCACCGGGAAGAATTCGAACTGGCGCCGATGTGCGAAGCGCTGACAGTCAGCATGAGTGGTTACCGCGCATGGAAGGGCGGCGGCAGCCCGGCTCGGACACGGCTGACCGATGCGCAGATGCTGGCGCTGATTCAAGCGATTCATCGAGAACTCAAAGGCAGCTATGGCTCGCCGCGAATGGTCAGGGAAATTCGCGGGCGCGGTTTGCCGGCGAGCAAGGCGCGGGTGGAGCGGCTGATGCGCGAGAACGGCATCCGGGCGCGGCACAAGCGGCGCTTCAAGGCGACGACGGACTCGAAGCACAATCTGCCGATTGCCGCCAACCTGCTCGACCGGCACTTCATGCCGAGCGCACCCAACCAGGTCTGGACGGCCGATATGACCTATATCTGGACCGACGAGGGCTGGCTGTATCTGGCGGTGGTGCTGGATCTGTTCAATCGTGAGGTAGTGGGCTGGTCGATCAAGCCCAG
>JANMSG010000431.1:0-10774 GCA_031389065.1 Acidobacteriota bacterium
CGGAGATTGCACGGCTTTGGAAATGCGACAATCGCCTACAAACAGACAGAGGTCGGGATGATTCCGGTGGATTGGGATCAAAAAACTATTGGCAGTGTTGCACTAAAGATTGGTAGCGGCATAACGCCAAGAGGAGGGAGCAGCAATTATAAGGAATACGGAAGACCCTTCGTTCGGAGCCAGAACGTTGGTTGGGGCAATCTACTTCTCAGCGATTTAGCTTACATCAATGACGAAACCCATGACAGTTTTTCCGCCACAGAGTTAAAACAGGGTGATGTCCTGCTGAACATTACTGGAGCATCAATTGGTCGCAGTGTACTTGCAGACGCGCATCTTTCTGGCGGAAATGTAAATCAGCATGTTTGTATAATCAGATCAAACCCAAGTGAGACTGTTCCGAGCTTTATCAATTACTTTTTGCTTTCAGCCCTAGGGCAGCGTCAGATTGACAGCTTTCAAGCTGGTGGAAATCGGGAAGGGCTCAATTTTGGGCAAATAAGATCCATCAAAATTCCCCTCCCGCCCACCAAAGCCGAACAAACCGCCATTGCCGAAGTCTTGAGCGATATGGACACCGAGATCGCCGCTCTTGAAACTAAGCTCGCCAAAGCCCATCAGATTAAGCAGGGCATGATGCACGTGTTACTCACCGGACAAGTCCGGCTCGTATAATTGAGAATGAAAAATTAAGAAGGGAGAATTGAGAATGAAAGAGAATATTGTTAAAGATAAATCGTTTGCCTTTGCGTTGCGGGTGGTGAAGCTGGCGAAATATTTGCAAGGCGAGAAGGAGTTTGTGTTATCCAGGCAAGTGTTACGGAGCGGTACAGCTATCGGCGCTTTAGTGCGAGAAGCAGAGCACGCCGAAAGCAAAGCAGACTTTGTTCACAAGATGAGCATCGCTCTCAAAGAAGCCAACGAGACTCTCTATTGGCTGGAATTGCTTCACCTGTCCGAATACCTCACCGATCAGAGCTTTGAATCCATACGAACGGACAGCGAAGAACTCGTCAAGCTGCTGGTTACAATTGTGAAAACCTCCAAAGGAATATAAACATGCCAACGAATTCTCCATTCTCCATTCTCCACTTTCCATTCAAGGAAGGGGTCTAAGCATGCCCAATAATTCTCCATTCTCCACTTTCCATTCTCCATTCAATACTTTCCATTCTCCATTTAATGAGGGGGACACATATGCCAAATGATTCTCCATTCTCAACTTTCCATTCTCCATTCAATACTTTCCATTCTCCATTTAATACTGAACGTGTTACACAAAACCGCATCATCGCCCTGTTTCGTGATGAACTCGGTTACCGCTACCTCAACGACTGGCGAGACCGCGACGGCAACAGTAACATCGAGGAAGGCTTGCTAACCAATTACCTGAAACGATGCGGCTACACGCAGGCGCAGATCAGCACAGCCATTTATAAACTGCGCACCGAAGCCGACAATCACAGTCGAGGGCTTTATGGTAACAATCAGGCGGTTTATAGCATGTTGCGCTACGGCGTCGAAGTGAAAATCGAAGCGGGCAAGGTCACCGAAACCGTCCAACTAATCAACTGGGCAGCGCCGTTAAAGAACGATTTCGCCATCGCCGAGGAAGTCACGCTGCACGGTAATCACGAACGGCGGCCTGACATTGTGTTTTATGTGAACGGCATCGCCGTGGGCGTGCTGGAACTCAAAAACAGCCGCAAGTCCATCGGCGATGGCATCCGCCAGAACCTCTCCAATCAGCAACCGCAGTTCAATGCCTGGTTTTTCAGCACCGTGCAATTCATCTTCGCGGGTAATGATTCCGAAGGATTGCAATACGGCTCCATCGGTACCGAAGAGAAGTATTTTCTGCGGTGGAAGGAAGACGAGCAGGACAACACACGCTTCAAGTTGGACAAGTATCTACTCAAGATGTGCGACAAGGCGAGGTTGATCGAGTTGATGCATGACTTCGTGCTCTTTGATGGTGGGATGAAAAAGCTGCCGCGTGTGCATCAGTATTTCGGCATCAAGGCAGCGCAGCAGCATGTTCACGAGCGTAAGGGCGGCATCATCTGGCACACTCAGGGCAGCGGCAAAAGCATTGTTATGGTACTGCTTGCCAAATGGATTCTGGAAAACAACGCGAATGCGCGAGTGGCAATCATCACCGACCGCGACGAGTTGGACAAACAGATCGAGCGCGTCTTCAACGATGCGGGCGAGGTTATCAAGCGCACCAGTAGCGGGCGCGACCTGATGAGCCAGTTAGGACAGGCCAAGCCGCGCCTGCTCTGTTCGCTGCTGCACAAGTTCGGCAAGAAGGGCGTGAATAACTTCGACCAGTTCATCAAGGAGTTGGAAGCGCAGCCGAGCCAGACAGTCGGTGAGATTTTTGTCTTTGTGGACGAATGCCACCGCACCCAGAGCGGCAAACTGCACCGCGTGATGAAGGCCATCATGCCCAACGCGATCTTCATCGGTTTCACCGGCACGCCGCTGCTCAAAGAGGACAAGCAGACCAGCCTGGAAGTCTTCGGCGGCTACATCCACACCTATAAGTTCAGCGAAGCGGTTGAGGATGATGTGGTGCTCGATTTGATCTATGAGGCGCGGGACATTGATCAACGCTTAGGCTCAGATGCCAGGATAGACGCCTGGTTCGAGGCCAAGACCAAAGGACTCAACGACTGGCAGAAAGACGAACTGAAAAAGCAATGGGGTACGATGCAGAAGGTGCTCAGCTCCAGGTCGCGCATGGATCGGGTAGTGAGCGACATAGTCTTCGACTTCGGCGTGAAGCCGCGCCTGAACAACAACCGGGGCACTGCCATTCTGGTGGCGTCGAGCATTTACGAGGCCTGCAAATATTTCACGCTCTTCCAGAAAACCGTGTTCAAAGGCCGCTGCGCGGTAGTCACTTCTTACAACCCGCTGACCCGTGACATCACCTTAGAAGACACAGGGGCGAATACCGAAACAGACAAAGAGTTCATTTACAGCACCTACACCGAATTGCTGAAAGACATCGTCCCTAAGCAGGGCCTAACGAAGACCGAAACTTACGAAGAACAGGCCAAAGATTTGTTCAAGCGGGAGCCAGCTAATATGAAGCTGCTGATCGTCGTGGACAAGCTGCTCACCGGTTTCGATGCGCCAAGCTGCACCTACCTCTACATAGATAAGAGCATGCAGGATCATGCTTTATTTCAGGCTATCTGTCGCACCAACCGGCTGGACGGCGAGGACAAGGACTTCGGTTACATCGTGGACTACAAAGACCTCTTCAAGAAGGTCGAAAGCGCCATCGCGGTTTACACATCTGAGTTGGATCACAGCTCAGGCGGGGCTGATCCTGCGGTGATGATGCAAGACCGTCTGACCAAGGGCCGCGAGCGTTTGGATAACGCGCTCGAAGCCATCGCCCTGCTGTGCGAGTCGGTAGAACCGCCAGGCGGCGAGTTGGAGCACATTCACTATTTCTGCGGCAACACCGAAATCCCGGATGACCTGGCGGAACGGGAGCCACAACGTGCTGCGCTCTACAAAGCGACCGTGGCGCTGGTGCGCGCCTTCGCCAACATCGCCGACGAACTCGATGCCGCCGGGTACAGCGAGGCCGACATCCACCGCATCAAGCAGGCGCTCGACCGTCACCTCAAACTGCGCGAGATCATCCGCAACGCCAGCGGCGAAAGCCTCGACCTCAAAGCCTATGAAGCGGATATGCGGCATCTCATTGACACCTACATCGAAGCCGATGAGCCGCGCAAGATTTCACCCTTCGATAACATGTCTCTGCTGGAACTGATCGTAAAAACAGGTATCGCGAACGCTATCAACAACCAGCTTGGCGGACTCAAAGGCAACAGGGAAGCTGTTGCGGAAACCATCGAGAACAACGTCCGCAGCAAGATCATCAAGAAGCACCTGAGCGACCCGGCCTACTACGAAACAATGTCCGCCCTGCTGGATGAAATCATCGCCGCCCGCAAAGCCAAAGCGATTGAGTATGAGGAATACCTGAAACGTATCGCCGAATTGGCGAAGAGGGTAGAGTCCGGGCTGGCTGAGGAGACGCCGGAACAACTGGACACGCCAGGAAAACGCGCGCTCTACAATAATCTGAATCAAAATGCAGAACTGGCGATCAAAATTGATGAGGTGGTGAAGCAAACCCGTCCCGACGGCTGGCGCGGCGTTCACACCCGCGAGCAAGTCATCAAAGCGGCGATACATCAAGTCTTGAAGGGCAAGGGCTTCCTGCATGACGAGGCCGAGGTTGAGCGTATCTTCCTTATCATCTTTAGGCATAAGGGTGAATACTGATGGTTACACAGATCAAACTCGGCGACATCGCCGTGGATGTCGTGAAGAAGGACATCAAGAACATTCACCTGAGTGTATACCCTCCTGCCGGAAGGGTGCGCATCTCTGCGCCGTTGCGCATGAACCTGGACACCATCCGCATCTTTGCCATTTCCAAACTCGGCTGGATCAAACAACAGCAGAAGAAGTTGCGGGAGCAGGAACGCGAGACGCCGCGCGAATATCTCGACCGCGAAAGCCATTACGTCTGGGGGAAACGCTACCTGCTCAAAGTGATCGAAAGCGAAGAAGCGCCCGCTGTGGAACTCAAGCACAACAAGATGCACCTGCGAGTTCGTCCAGGTGCCAGCGCCGAAAAGAAGCAGGCTATAATAGAAGAATGGTATCGCACGCAGCTCAAGCAGGCCGTTCCTTTATTGATCGCCAAATGGGAGCCGCTACTGGGCGTGAAGGTAGAGCGATTCTTTGTGCAAAAGATGAAAACGAAATGGGGAAGTTGTAGCCCATCAACGGACAGCATTCGGCTCAATACTGATCTGGCCAAAAAGCCATCGGAATGCCTTGAGTACATCGTTGTGCATGAAATGGTTCACCTGCTGGAGCCAACTCATAACACCCGCTTCTTGGCCTTGATGGATCAGTTCATGCCGATTTGGCGGTTTTGCCGTGCCGAGTTAAATAGATTGCCGGTGAGACACGTAGACTGGGTTTATTGACGGAAATGACGCCGCGCAGTACGATCCATGAAGTTGATGTATGCCTGTCGCACGCCCGATCACCTTACCGATTCAGCTGTTGATCGTATGGGTGCGACCAAGCGGCTGGTCATCTTTATTCAGCCCGGGTTGGGGCGTATTTCAAGCGGACTCGCAAGGTAAAGGTGATGGAAGATCCGGGCGGTTTCGATATTTGGGCGCGCGTGTTGCGCGGGGCAAGTCGCCGCGCCGCGCCGTTCCTTGCGGAATGGAGACCGGGACATACGCCGCTTGAACTGCATCGCGAGCTGAACCGGTCAATGGTCAATGGTCAGTTGATTCTCATCGCCAGCAGGTTGACCTGGTCGCTGGTGGAGCACCTTCGTCAATCCCCGCCCTCCTGGGCAGACGATGTTACACTCTTCCAAGAAGGTTACGGCCCAGGGGATTGGGATGAGCCGAATCCATATCGCAACTATTGCGCCGTTCACCGGTACTACTACGGTGGCTCCGAGGGCTGTCACCTGTGCAGTGGGTGCTATCTCCGCTGAGCAAGGCGGCAGAACTGGCAGTTGCACCAGAGCGTAGCAGTTGTCCAATTCCATCTCACGCTGGCTGATCATTATCTTCAGGCAGCAGCGCTAGAGTCGTGAGGGTAATCGATATGAAAACTTCCCTTTTTCTTTTGCTGTCGGTAACAATCTTTGCCCAAGACTGGGCTCAATTCCGAGGGCCTACAGGGCAAGGAATTTCAGACGAACAGGGACTCCCTCTGATATGGAGTGAGACCAAGAACGTGCGCTGGAAGGTTGCGATTCCAGGAAGCGGATGGTCTTCACCGGCAATTCTCGGCGATCACATCTGGCTGACGACAGCCACCGAAGAAGGGAAATCATTGCGCGCCATCTGCGTGGATCGCAACACCGGCGCCATCTTACAAAACGTCGAGGTCTTCCGCCGCAAAGACTCTTGGAAGGTCCACTCGAAGAACAGCCAGGCCTCGCCGACGCCGGTGCTCGAAGGGGATCGGGTCTACCTGCACTTCGGTGCTCAGGGCACCGCCTGCATCACCCGGGCAGGTGAAATCGTCTGGAAGACGCGGCTCGAATACGATAACGGGCAACATGGGCCTGGAGGCTCCCCGGTCATCTATGAAAACCTTCTGATCGTCAGTTGCGACGGGCAAGACATTCAGTTCGTCGTAGCCTTGGACAAGTTGACTGGCAAAGTCCGGTGGAAGCGGTCCCGCGATGGTTACCAGGCCTATACGACACCGCTTGTGATACGACTGCCTGAAGGCGACCAGGTAATTAGTCCTGGGGCCTTTCGAGCCATTTCCTACGAGCCGCGATCCGGTAAGGAGATCTGGCAGGTGAAATACGGCGAGGGATTTTCCAACGTCCCGCGGCCGGTGTTCGGGCTCGGTCTGGTCTTCATCTGTACCGGATTCCAACAACCCTCCCTGCTGGCTGTTCGACCAAATGGTCGCGGGGAGGTAACGAAAACGCACATCGCCTGGACACTCAATCGCGGGGTGCCGCTCACTCCGTCGCCACTTCTTGTTGGCGAGGAACTCTACCTGGTCAGTGATAACGGCATCGCCACCTGTCTGGAGGCGCGCACGGGAAAGCCTTACTGGCAGGTGCGCATAGGGGGCAATCACTCCGCCTCGCCACTCTATGCGGACGGACGCATCTATTTTCTGAGCGAGGAGGGAGAGTCTGTGGTAATCGCGCCCGGGAAACAATTCAAGGCGCTGGCGAGAAACGAGCTCGACGGCGAAACACTGGCCTCGATGGCGGTCTCGGGGGGCTCGATCTTCGTCCGCAGCAGAACTCATTTGTATCGGCTGAGCAATTAGAGAGGCAGATATTAACGTCACCAAATGGCCAACCCGGTGTTCGACCATAGCGGCAACTTTTGGGCTGCAAGATTCAAGTTGGATTGCTGAACGGTCAATTTCTTACTTAGCAAACACAGAGTTCAATAGGCAAGCATGCACAAATCGCCCACGGCCCACACCTTCACAATCATGACATGGAATATGAACTTCCGCCGTGCCTCAGTGTTAGACCCTTTAACAAACCTGCACAGGGCACCTGATCTTCTCACCTTACAGGAGATCTCAGTCGAGCAGGCAGACTCCTTCCGTAAACGTCTTTCGGAGATGGGACTAGAAAACGTCATCTATTCAGGGAGAGCTGATAGCTCTGATAAACGCTATGGCAACATCATCGCGAGCCGATGGCCGATTGAGTCAGTTGATTGGGGCAGCTTGAAAGCCTCTCTTCCATGGCCACAGCTCGTCGCACACGGAGTCATCAAGGTGGGCGGATGCTTGGTTAATGTTATTACCGCCCATGTTCTGAACGATGCGGGAAACGGTTGGGCGAAGATCGACACGTTTCGAGTACTCGCGAAAATCGTAGGCGGTGTGAAAGGATCTCACAGTATATTAACGGGCGACTTCAACGAGCCGCAGTTCGCGCTTCAAGGAGACCGAATCGTAACGTTCGGCCAAGAACAAATCGCCAATGATACTTACAGATGCTGGAATCAATGGCAATTTGATGGGCGATCGGGAACAGGTGAAGAGTGGGATGCGGCAGTGCGATGGTTCTTCGAGAAGCGCGATGATCACGGGCTCCGACACGCTTTCTGGGATGTCTCGGGTCAACGGAAGATGGAACCGACTCACGTCTCGCGCGGCAATCCGCGCCGGTTCGACCACATTTTCATCTCAGAGGGCTTCCGGGTCGATTCGTGCAATTATCCACATGACGTGCGACTCAAGGGATTAAGCGACCACAGTGCCTTAATCGCTCAAATCGCTTATCGTTCCCAATAACCTGTGTATACAACGGAGCACCCAAAGTGAGTTTCTCGTCATTGGTCAGGGGTTGGGGGAACTCCGCTGATGTGCAACTCTATGATGCTACTGTTTAGGAGGGCATAGGTCGCCGAAAGAGCAGGCTATTGAAATTATCCGATACGCGCTTGAGATACAGAGTAACTCGCACGAAAGTTTCGTCGAAGCAAATGCTGATGAAGTAATTCGGGGATTTGGCAACGCGGCTGTGGCAAACATTCTTGAGAAACTCGGCGCGGCAGGCATCGTGGTCGACGTCAATCCGACATTGGGTGTAGGTGGGATTGGCTTCGCTTATAGGCTTGCCTCAGTAATCTTATCAAGCTTGACGGACAGGGAATCTATCATCAACCTCGTTGATGGCTTTCTGGCAGGCGGCACCGATGAAACATCTGCTTCGATAGGCAAGCTTCTCCGTAAATGCCAAGAGCACTCCATCAATCCCATTTATGTTGAAGACCTACTCGCCACACTTCGAGAGCTACGTCTCTGCTTTGCAAACGAGTGTCACATTGCTTGTCTCGCACTTTCAGGAAAGCTACTTGAGATTTGCCTCAAGCAAACCCTAATCTCAAGCAATATATCCTTCGACGAAAATTGGATGATCGGTAGGCTTCTAAACGAGCTTCGTATCGCAGACCCCAATCGTTATCTAGATCGAAGCCTAGGCGATGTCGCGAACATCATCAATAGCCCCTCCAGTGCGTAGTGAGCAACAGCAGCATCTTTCTCGGCACAGAGAATGAGACCAACCGGCGGATTCTCATCCGGGTGCGTCCAGTGCTCGCGAGCATAGTTGAGGTACATATGCATCTGCCCCGCATCGGCATGACTGAACTTCCCGATTTGAGAATCCTTTTGCTTACTGTCAGGAAGCCGCAATTGTGCAGACGCTGTCTGCACAATGTCAGGATAGGCCAAGTAAAAAGCGCGCATCTGAAAAAGGTTGCGGCGACCAAAACCTCTGCCGAATTTGGTCATTAAATCTTTAGACAACTGCTCAACAAGCTGTTCCCCATAATTTGCCTACCGGCGACCGCCTTGCTCTAACTCCACAATCCGCCTACCAATCTCCCAGTACGTCGCAGTCATAATCGCGTTGACGGTGCGAACTGAAGCCCTTCGCGCGGATTCGAGCAAATCAACGATCTCAGATAAGATCACTTCATAGCTGGCAAGTGAGCTTTCTTTTTTGGCGAGAGATTTTCGTTTGGATGGCTTATTCATGGAAATTGAAGATTTATCTGATCGAACTTATGCTCAGCATAAATGGCAAAAACCTATCTATCAATTTATGCTGTAACCTGTGCTCAACTTTATGGAGCATAATTTTCAAAGGGGATGTCAATGGATTCAGTGAATCGCAATGTCGCTGTCATTAAGCCAAAGCAGCCATTTCTGCTGTGGTTGAAAGGTCTTCCGGGCAAGGATAGGGGCATTAGCCTTAAGGAGATAAGTCAGGATTGTACAGTTATCTTAATACCTGAATTTGCCTCTGAAAAAGAGGCGAGGATTTATATTGAAGCTATCCATGAAGAACTTTTTGAGATGGAACTGATTGGTTGGTGCAGGGACGAATCCTTGTGGCCGAAGGAAAGGAGTATCCAGATGTTTAGAGAATGGTTAGCTACCGAGATTCATTCAGAGGTTTTCGATACTCTGGAGGAAGAGATTGAAAAGGAGTTGCTCTGAGCCATTAGAAGATCGAAGAATGGATTAACAGAAGAATGGTTAGGAACTATGCGGCATCAATCAACACAGCTTTGATAAATGTTAAGAAATTCTGGCTATGGAGCCAGCCTTGAGTTCATCAGGTTAGATGAATCTGGGAATGACCAAACCATTAGCGATGTGTTCCGCTTCTTCCGAGTTACCTACAATTGTCATTTTTGGCAATCGCCTAATTCTCACAAATAAATTATTTATCGTTGCTATTGCCAATTCTGACAATAGGTATTGCCAACTTTGGCAATAAGGATGATTGGGATTAGTGGGCGGCAAACGAGTCTAAGGAGACCACGAATTCTGTCGCTGAAGAGGTTTTTCAGTGAGCTAACCGTTTGATTTTTGTCTCGTTTATTGCTCGGCTCAATCGTCCACTGGTTCATTATCAAGAGTGCTCAGTTCGGCTTCGATTTCGGCAATCGTCGGCAGGCTGCCTTTCAACTCTTTCGGTAAAGATTCGGTAATCTGGAAATCGGAAACTCCGATGGGCTTGCGCGTGTCTCGCAAGGCATATTCGGCAACCACCTTGTTCTTCTCTTTGCACAAAATCAAACCCATAGTCGGCGCATCATTTGGATGGCGCAACAAATCATCAACGGCGGAAAGATAGAAGTTCATCTGTCCCGCGTCTGCCGGGGTGAACTTTTTCATCTTCAGATCAATTACAATATAAGCTCGCAAACGCAAATGATAAAAAAGTAAATCGATGTAAAAATCATCGCCGCCGACTTCCAGGTGATACTGACTTCCAACAAAGGCGAAGCCGACACCAAGCTCAAGCAGGAACTCGCGGATGTGTTCGGTCAAGCCACGTTCCAGGTCACGTTCGTGTGCGTCTTGCCCCAAAGTTAAGAAATCAAAGTTATAAGGGTCTTTCAAAAGCTCACGCGCAAGGTCGGATTGCGGCGCGGGCAAGGTGCGGTCGAAGTGGGAGACGGCTTTGACTTGTCGCATGTACAAGGCGCTTTCGATTTGCAGGACCAGGACATTACGACTCCAGCCATGTTCGGTAGTCTTGCGGATGTACCAGTCGCGCTCTGCCGACTCTTTGACTTTGTCAATGATGATGCAGCTATGAAACCAGGGAATTTGTCCAGCAGCTGGCTGGACAAATTGCTCATCAAGGTAGGCTTCAGCAAAAACGCGCAGATTAAGCAAGTTCGTCCGC
>JANMSG010000504.1:0-3008 GCA_031389065.1 Acidobacteriota bacterium
GTCATTTTGCTACGCAAAATCCGGGCAGGGACAAGCCCTGCCCCTACTCAATTTCTCCAACTTTCAAAACCTCAAAGTTTTCACGTATATCAACAAAGGTAAGCGCGCAGCTCGATTGGCTTTCCCTTTTGCCTTTTTACTTTTGCCTTACTGCCTACTTTTGTTCTGCCTTCTCAGCCGCGCCTTTTATGCCAAAGCAATATTGGTATCCATCAAAGGTGTTGATGTAGACGCGACCGTTGGCTACAGACAGCCCGCCCCAATGGCTCCACGACGCAATTTGATCGCCGCTTGACCAAAGCTCTTTGCCGGTTTGTCCGTCCAGGGCATACAAGACAGCCTTAGTAGAGCCTTTGATGCGCTGTGCTGCACTGTTATAAGCGAGTCCAATGTCGAAGGCTGCCTGATCGGTGTCTTCGCCATTAGCGTAAGCGAAGACGATGCCATTGGCAATCACAGGTGGTTCGGCATGATTCATATCGCGGGAAACCCAGGCCGGCGTCAATTGCATTTTGCCGGTTTTCTCTTCGACCTTGAAAGCGGCAATCGCACCGTATTTGACGGGTCCGTATTCGAGCGGCGCTTTGAATTGGGAATGCTTCGGACCCCAAAACGGCGTCAGCGCCCAACGCGTGCCTCGTGCGTCTTCCCAACTTCCCATCGAACCCCAGATGCCCGCCGAAGCAAAGTTGACTTCTTCGTTGCAAATCAGCGGCGTGCGATAGAGCGGCGTGCGATGATCGTCGCCGCCAATAGATTCTGTATCCATCAGGTAGACGCGACATTCCTTACCTGCATCAATCATCAACTCTCTGCCTTTGAATTTAAAGATCGCCGGAGTAACCTGCATATCGAGGTCGCGCTTCCACAGCCACTCGGCATTCGAGGGACCGTAATAATCGACCAACTCAGCAGCTTTGGTCTGCGGGTTTTGCTTGACGCCGATGATGCCATTGCCATAGACGCCATTTTCAGGATTCCACGGCCCGTCGCCCGTACCCGTGTACATCACCCCTTTGCTGCTGATTGCAGGACCCGTACGCCCCCACATTCCGCCACCGGCTGGTCCCCAGGTGCCGACCTTGTCGGTCGCCAGATCATAGATGTAAACCATGTTCGGGTTGCCGCCGCAGCCCTGCGCCGTGTGCGTGTAGATCACGTTGTTGCGCAAGGATAGCGCATAAGGCTTGCCATTGGGCGGCATGAATTTCGCAGGCTCAGCAATCTCTTTCCCATCTGCGAGATTCAAGCGGCGCAATGTGCCATCCCAGGCCGCCGCATAGACAGTGTATTTGCCGGGCGTGTCAGTCGGTCCAATGACAGGCGTCGCAGTGATGCCCCCTGGGCACAAAATGCCTCCGCCACGACCGCCGCCGACCGGAGCTTGCCAATTGGTGGCAAAATGATGATGCCACAACACCTCGCCCGTCTCAGCGTCGAGCCCGTACAGGTTGTCTGAGACGCCTGTCACCAGGACGATCTGTTTTGGTCCGCGCTCCGTATTGACGCGTCCGGCAATGAGCACGGGCAGCAGATTGTGCATCTGTCGCGGCTCATTATCGAGCTTGGTCTTCCATAGCAACTTCATGTTTTTGACATTGGCTGTGGTCAGGATCGTTTCGTTGCGTTGCCAGGCGGTGCGCTCAATGTCGCCCCCGTCCGTCAGCCAATCCGCCACTTTGCCGCTTTGCGCAAGCAGCCCGGAATTCAGGCACACGAGCAGCGACAACAGGAATCCAAAAACTTTCATAAACCTTCGATAGCTCACTTGGAAGACCCCTTTCTGATAACCCGCAGGCAGTTGCCTCTGTAACATAGATCGCATCAAGTAAATAGAATGCAGTACAACAAAGCCCGATAAGAATTGGGAAATGAAATTATCAAGAAAACAGAGGGAAGACAAACGGAAACAGACGAAACCGATCCAATCTTCTTTAGAGTCATTCCGTTTTCGCAGAGGCAACAACAGATTTTACAAATGAGACATTGGCGCGATCAATGGCAAACGAGGAATCAACGTGTTAGCGTCACCCCATCCAGGAATTCAGGTAGGCATGAGCGGACTCTGGATCCGTATAACGGGGTTCAATTCCCTGCTTCTGAGTGCATCATACAGTTATGTAGCAGTTAAAAGCTAACCGAATCAAAAACTTGAGTTTGGTAAGTCGTGTCCTAAAGTTGTGGTGTTATGTGAGAAGTAGCGAAGCGGGTGATAGATAGCATAAATCACCTCTATCACCCGCTTCGCGGGCTCGCTATTGTGTTGGGCATCTGTCCACGGGCTGACACCCGTGGCTTTATGCTACCGCCCGCTTCGCGGGCTAGTAAACAGCACCATCAGATTAGGACACTACCGTTTGGTAGGCAGCTATGAAATCGAAGTTAGCTGTGTGCTTTCCTTTGATTTCATAGCTGCCTACCAAACATGCTCAACAATTTACGCGCTTCGTACTGCAAAAAAATGTTCGAAGCATTGTTCAATGCAAGCGTCTATTTTGGGTCTACAGCTTAAAAGCACTGACGAGGAACTTTGCCATCTGACCGCGAGTCACACTTTGAGAAGGACAGTAATTGCCTCCGCCACAGCCGCTTGTTATCCCCAGCGCGCCCATTCGTTCTATGAAGTTGTAGAACGGATTACTAGGCGGCACATCTGCAAAGCGCTGCGTTGCAGGCAGCGGCGGGTTTGTCTCTCCCAATGCCCGGATAATAAAAGCCGCCATTTGCTCTCTGAGCACAGTGTTTGTTGGACAGTAATTGCCTCCGCCACATCCGAGTGTAATCTGACGCGCGGCCATTTCATCTATGAAGTTATAGAACGGATTACTCGGTGGCACATCTGTAAAGCGCTGCGTCGCTGGTGTCGCAGGATTGAATTCGCCGAGCGCACGAATGAGGAATGCAGCCATCTGTTCGCGCGTCACAGGACTATCAGGGCAGTAGTTGCCACCGCCGCATCCGAGCGTTACTCCTCTTGCCGATAGCTTGCCGATGTAGCTGTAAAAGAT
>JANMSG010000473.1:0-7420 GCA_031389065.1 Acidobacteriota bacterium
AAGCCTTGCCGAGCGCATGTCTGACATCATAGACATAGATTGCGGCGGCATCATCGCCGGAGAAAAGAGCCTTGAGCAGATGGGCGAAGAGATTTTGGAGTTCGTTATTAAAGTCGCCAGCGGCGAAGTGAAAACCAAAGCCCAGATTTTAGGTCAAGACGATTTCATTCCTTGGAAAAGAGGGGTTTCGCTTTAACAGACAACGATGAACAATTTTAGGTTAGACAACAAAGTCGCTGTCGTAACCGGCGGAGCAAGCGGCATAGGCAAAGCGATCTCTGAGACCTTTGCGGCAAATGGCGCGTTCGTTCATATTCTCGAACTCAATCCAGAACAAGCCGAAACCACGGTGAAAGAGATTGTCGAGCAAGGCGGCACAGCCAGAGCACACGTTTGCGATGTCGCCCGTCAAGAAGACGTGCAGCGAGTCGTAGCTGAAATCACCAGCCAACACGCCATCAACATACTGGTCAACAACGCAGGCATCGCGCACATAGGCAAGCTCGAAGATACCCGCGAAAGCGATTTCGACAGAATTTTCAGCGTCAACGTCAAAGGCGTTTACAATTGTATGTACGCCTGCATTGAAAGCCTGAAAGCCAATAACGGCGGCGTGATTTTGAACATGGCTTCGATTGCCGCAAGCGTAGGTTTGACAGACCGCTTCGCCTATTCGATGAGCAAAGCAGCGGTTCGGACGATGACCTTTTCGGTGGCAAGAGACTATTTGCCCTATAACATACGTTGCAACTGTATCTCGCCGGCGCGTGTGCACACGCCTTTCGTTGACGCATACCTGCGAAACACTTATCCGGGTAAAGAAGAAGAGATGTTTGATAAGCTTTCTAAAGCGCAACCGATTGGCAGAATGGCAGAACCGCGTGAAGTCGCCAGTCTGGCTCTATTTTTATGTTCGGACGAAGCGGCATTCATTACGGGAAGCGATTATCCGCTTGACGGTGGCTTCTTCAATCTTCACGGCTAGTCCAACGCCGAAAGCGAAAGCATTGTTTGGTGTCTATCCGTTGAATAAAATTATATGGCTTCTTGGCGTAGGACAAAGAAAATGAAAAAGCGACTTTCAAAGAAGATGAGAAGGCGCCTTTACGAGGATTCGCTTGACGATCTGGTCTTTGAGTTAAGCCTGGATCCGCTTTGGCGACAGCAACTGTTTGATTCGCATCAGGGTAAACGGTTTGTTTTGACTGATGAGGAGCTTGCTCGATTAAGCACTCAGCTTGGCGAGCGTGCTCACCAGTTCGGGCTGCGATTCAGTGTATTCAACGAGGGCAGAACACCCGATGGCAATGTCGTGTTCGGGTTTGAATCGGCTGAATATCCAACTATTCGCACCTTCTCGACGAACAATCCGGCAGTCATATGATCTCGAAAGGCACAAAAAAAGCATCATTAAAATGATCATAGATTCGCACCAACACTTCTGGCATTACGACACGGTAAGAGATTCGTGGATAACCGATGCGATGTCTGTGTTGAAAAGAGATTTTTTGCCAGATGATTTGCACAAAGAGTTTGCCGTGAGCGGCGTTGAAGGCTGTGTAGCGGTGCAGGCCGAACAGTCGGAAAACGAAACGCTCTTTCTGCTTGAACTTGCCCAACAGCACTCGTTCATTAAAGGCGTTGTCGGTTGGTGTGATTTGCGCGACGAAAATCTTGCTGCACGGCTCGAATATTTTTCGCAATTTGAAACCTTGCGCGGCTTTCGTCACATCGTGCAGGCAGAGCCTGATGATAACTTTCTTTTGCGCGAAGATTTTTTGCGCGGCATCGGTCTGTTAAAAAAATTCAACTTCACCTATGACATTCTCATCTATCCGAAACAACTCCCGGCGGCGATAAAATTCGTCGGGAAATTCCCTGAACAACCGTTCGTTTTAGACCACATCGCCAAGCCTCTCATCAAAGACCGAATCACAGAACCTTGGGCAGAGCACATCAGAGAATTGGCTAAACTACCAAATCTCTATTGCAAAGTATCAGGACTGGTTACGGAAGCTGATTGGCAAAGTTGGCAAGCGGATAATTTCAAAGCCTATCTTGACGTGGTGTTTGAAGCCTTCGGCACCGACAAAATCATGTACGGCTCGGATTGGCCCGTCTGTTTGCTTGCGGCAACTTACCAACAAGTCAAAGATATTCTTGCCGATTACACGAGCAATTTTTCAGCTCTCGACCGCGCGAACATTTTCAGTTTGAATGCGCGCCGTTTTTACCAACTCAAGGCATAAACCAATGAATTTAGGAATAAAAGATAAAATCGTTGTCATCACAGGGGGAGCAAAAGGTATCGGCGAAGCGACGACGCGAATGCTCGCCGATGAAGGCGCAATCCCCGTCATGATTGATAGAGATGCGCCAGCCGCAGAAAAGCTGCAACAGGAATTGACCGCCCAGGGCAAAGAAAATTTCTTAATGCTGCTTGAAATCAGTGAAGCCGAAAACTGTAAAAAAGCGGTTGAGCAAACGATTGAAAAATATGGTCGCATTGACGCGCTCATCAATAACGTAGGGGTCAATGACAATGTTGGACTGGCAAACGGAAGCCCTGAACAGTACATCGAATCTCTCAAGAAGAATCTCTTTCACTACTACAACATGGCGCATTACGCTTTGCCTCACTTGAAAGCGACGAAAGGCTGCATCGTCAACATCAGTTCTAAAGTCGCCGTCACAGGGCAAGGGCACACATCGGGCTACTCATCTGCGAAAGGCGCGATTTTGTCGCTGACCCGCGAATGGGCTGCCGAACTTCTGCCCTTTTCCATACGGGTCAATGCCTTGGTTCCGTCCGAAGTGATGACCCCGCTGTACAGACAATGGCTCAGCACTTTTGAAAATCCCGAAGAGAAATTAAAAATCATCATGTCAAAAATGCCTCTGGGGAACCGTATGACCAGACCGGAAGAGATCGCCGCAATGGTGGTCTTTCTGATTTCCGAACAAGCCAGTCATATCACGGGTCAACACCTGTTCGTTGATGCAGGCTACACACATCTGGATAGAGCGTTGACCTAACAAACGGTGAAGTCATGTTGAAACATCGTTGGCTAATCTGGTCGTTAGCGTTTGTCGGCTGGATGCTCGTAGGACTTTCATTCGGCATCAACGATTATCTGTTTGCCGACATTCATGTGCGCTTTTACCAAGAACCGCTTCCCTTGATGAGCGTGCTGGCTTGGGAGTTGGCTTATTGGCCCGTTTGGGCGGCCATCTCGCCTTTGATTTTTCGCCTGGCTCGTCGTTTTCCGATTGAACGAAATAATTGGCTGCGCAATCTTTTGCTCAGCATCGTTGCGGGTTTATTCATTACGGTTGCGCATCGCGCGATCTATCTGTTCATCGCGTGGTTTCTTTACATCACCGCAGACAATTCGATTGATTCGATTTCATACCTCTTTCATCGTCTGTTTTTGTTCAACCTGCCGACAGGCTTTATGAGCTACGGGGTTATCTTGCTTGTCAGTCACGTTATCAATTATCACAAGCGATTTCGCGAGGAAGAGTTGAAAGCAACCGAATTGAAAGCCGAACTCGCGCAGGCTAAGTTGCAAGCCGCACAAGCGCAATTGCAAGCTCTCAAGATGCAACTGCATCCGCACTTTTTATTTAACACGCTCAACTCCATTTCTGCTCTGCTGAATGAAGACGTAGAAGCGGCAGACGAAATGCTGGCGCGATTGGGCGATTTTTTGCGACTGACGCTTGAAAATTCAGGCGCGCAGATGATCTCGCTTCGCGATGAATTGGAATTTTCGCGACGTTATCTGGAAATTGAGCAGGTGCGTTTTCAAGACCGTTTGACAGTACAGATGGACATCGAAGCGCAGACGCTTGAGGCGCAAGTGCCGAACATGATTTTGCAGCCGCTCATTGAAAACGCCATACGCCATGGCATCTCGCAACGTCTTGCCAACGGCAAGATCGAGATTCACGCCGCACGCCAAGACAACCAACTGCGGCTCACCGTACAAGACAACGGTCCGGGTGTGGCGTTGAGCGAAAACTCCAAAACAGGCGTAGGGCTTGCCAATACCAGAGAGCGATTAAAACAATCCTACAGCGGAGTGCATAATTTCGAGATCCAAGCCGCGCCCGAAGGCGGGACCCTCGTCACGCTCACAATTCCTTTCGCGCTCAGGGATCATTTAAGGGCAGATATCTCTTCTGAAAGCGTAGGTGTTGGGTTCGACGGTGCAAGTCACAACAGGGAGCGGTAGCGACCTGATAGGATTGCGCTGACAATTGCTACCGCTCCCTGTTCTCCATCGTTGTATTGCAACCAGGTCGCTACCGCTCCCTGTTCTGACCGGCACAGCCGTATAGACGATCTACTGCTGCCGCCCGCGCCGTGATTTCTCTGCCTGGATGCTCTTCTCCAGATTCGGTTTCAAGGTTGAATCAAGTTGTAAACATCGTTCAAAGTCTTTTTCGGCTTCTGCATCCTGCCCCAGACGCAGCCGCACCAATCCACGATTCCCGTACGCCACGTCTAAACGTGGATTGAGTTCAATGGCACGCGTAAAGTCGCTGATGGCTCGGTCAAAGTTGTTTTTGTCACCCTGCGCCATACCGCGATTATAGTAAGCATCTGCCAGACGCGGGTTGATCTTAATCGCTTGCTCGAAGTCAGCCAGAGCGCCAATAAGATCTCCTTTATTGCGCCGGGCATTTCCTCGGTTGCAGTAGATTTCAGCGCTGCGTGGATTCAAAGTAATCGCTTGATCGAAATCAGCCAGGGCTCCTGCGAGGTCACCTTGCTTATCACGTAAGTTGCCACGGTTGTTATAAGCTTGCGCAAATTGCGGATTAATTTTAATCGCTCGATCAAAATCCGTAATCGCCTCATCAAGATCTCCTTTGGTGAAATGTGCAGCACCACGATTGTTGTAAGCCTCCGCGAGACCCGGATCTATGGCAATCGCTCGTTCACAATCGGCGATGGCTCCTGCCATATCCCCCTGGTAATAGCGCGCCAAGGCGCGGTCTGTATAGGCTGCAGCAGCGAGCGGATCAATCAGGGTAATGGGCTCGGAGACAGCGCTATTGAAGTCCAAAAGAGCTTTCCAATCCTGTTGGCGCTGGGGGTGACTCCGGGCAGGGCGGGAGCTGATTTCGATGGCTTTGGTGAAATCGGCAATGGCGCCCTTGAGGTCGCGCTTCATATAGCGCTGTTGCCCGCGATTGTAGAAGTCTGCGGCGGCGGCGCGACTGCTTTGCGCGTTCGCTGTCGCCGTGACATAAACAAGCAAAACCATAATCCCAGCATAACGATGGGTAAACATATTTAACCTCCATACCAACGGTTTTCCTGAATTCCCTGCTTTGGCTGGGTGCACATAGAATTCAAGGCATTTTTCTATACTACGGATTCAATGGTTAGACGCGGATCGTTGGATTTGTCTTCCATTGCGCTAATTTTTATTAAGCAGGGCGGAAGAAGGAACGAGAATGCCTAACCGGGGAAAAGTTCTTTTCCTCATCCACCTCCCACCAGTTTATACTTTTGGCCGGGTTACGTATGTTGGTGTTCAACAGCAGCCAAAGGTTTCACATTACTTAAAAAACGCATAAGAAAAGTTCACTTCTTTTCCTTATGCCTCATCCCTAGGCGCAAGACAGGGCAATCATAGAATCAACTTTCGTCGCCCGACGTGTTGGCACAAAACGGGCTAGGAGAACCACTCTGAAACGCAAGCAACATCAACAAAAATCAGCCTGTCGGTTGCTGTGGTGTCGTAGAGTATGGTCCCCACCAAGCAGGTCACCGCATAAGCAGTACTCAAGCCAACTGAGATGCCAATGAGTAAGACCTCCGATAACGGCAATCAAGGCATGATAGATTGCCGGGTTACATCCTCCTGCTTATATCTACCTGATTCCTACGAAAAACGTTCAGAACAAATTATGTGGGTGAGGTGAATAAGACCTACGAGACAGATCGCAGAATCACCTGGTTTGTGGCGGCGCTCGTTTCTTTCGCTTTATCCGTTTTCTATTGCTTACAGCTTGCGCTCTGGGTCTGAATTATAAACATCACAGATCATCGCGGTTATAAAGATACAACGCGGTCGTCTTCGCCTGTTCAACCTGCTTCATAGGTTCTATTTTCCTGGCTGGCTCAGGCTTCTTCGATGACTCGGGTTTCTTCGGTCCTTTACTCTTCATGGGTTCAGTTTTCTTCATCGGTTCCAACTTCGTCACGCTTTTTCTGAACCTGGACTCATCCACGATGGTATAGTCGGTTGGAACACCGAAAAGCGAGCGATCCGGTTCGCTGCGCTTGATATTCGTCAACCGGTAGATCGTCTCTCCAGAGCGTGGATCGCTATGTCTGGTCATCACCAGTATCTGCAGATCGGGTGAATACCAGTTTTCATCAATAATCTCGATAGGTAAAGTGTTGCCGATTTCACCAACGGGAATCGTCATTGTCGAGCGCCTGCCCTCAGCCTCTACGCCTTCAATGATTTTCTTGCCGAGAGATTCAATCTTCTTTCTCCCATCCGGGCTTGAGATTTCTTTGCGCAGGGTCTCTTCCTTTAACTTCATTTGTATCTCGCGTTCCTTCTGGCGTTCCTTTACCTGCATTTGACGTTCTTTCTCGCGCACTTTTAGCTGCATCTGACGTTCTTTTTCACGTTCCTTGAACTGCATCTCGCGTTCCTTCTGACGCTCCTTTACCTGCAACTCACGTTCTTGTGATTCCTCTTTACGTTCCCTTTCACGCTCCTTTACCTGCTCCTGACGTTCCTTCTCATACTCCTTGAACTGCTCTTGACGTTTTTTTAACTGCTCTTGGCGTTCGTACGCTTGCTCCTTGTGCTGCTCATGACGTTTTTTTACCTGCTCTTGACGTTCCTTCTCCTGCTTCTCATGTTCTATCTGCCGCTTGAGTGCTGCGACTTTGGCATTCATACTCTTGCGCGCTGTTTGTGTGCGCGGATCAAGATGGTAATCATCGCCAGTCACCGGATCGCTGATATAGGTCATCTGTGGCGCGTCGCCAGAGGCGGTCCATTTGCCTATGGTCGTCAACTTTTGCTCGAGCCGGGTGCGCCCTTCGCCATCGCGATAAACCTTCGCCTCATTCTTGCGAATAATCTGATTGCCATCGCCGAGTCTTTGGATATGCTCTGTGGTTGCGGTCGCCGAATAGGGCGCGCCCTTCACCAATTTACTGAAATGCTTGGACGCGAAGTACTTGAAAGTGCCATCCGTAGGAATCTTCAATTCACCCGGCGCCTCTTTTTTAGCGGGTGCTTCTTTTTTCTCTTGGGCTAGTGAGTAGGTGCTGTTGGGCAGCAAAGCCAGCCAGCAGATCATCACCATCAGCCGTTGTTTCTTTCTTTTCATCATGCTCTCCCTTTGACCGCCTATCGAAAAATCTATGCTTACTTCA
>JANMSG010000482.1:0-5861 GCA_031389065.1 Acidobacteriota bacterium
AAAACGCACTTCGATGCGCGGCAGACCGGCGTGTTGCGGCGCTATGCCTTTCAAAGTGAAGCGCGCCAGGCTGCGACAATCTTCAACCAATTCGCGTTCGCCTTGCACGACGTGTATGTCTATGCCTGTTTGACTATCAACCCAGGTGGTGAAGTGTTCAGCCATCGAAGCAGGAATCGTTGAATTACGATTGATAATTTTGGCAACCACGCCGCCCATCGTTTCAATGCCTAAGCTCAAAGGCGTAACATCAAGCAACAACAAATCGCGGCTGCCGCCCGCTAAGATGTCTGCTTGAATTGCCGCGCCGAGTGCGACGACTTCATCGGGATTCAATTCCGTGTGCGGCTCGCGTTTGAATAACTCTTTGACTCTGTGACGCACCAGCGGAATGCGCGTCGAACCACCGACCAGGACCACTTCATCAATTTTATCCGTATCCAAATCGGCATCCCGTAGAGCCTGTATGCAAGGCTCAGTGGTGCGCTCAACAATATCCGCGATGCGTTGTTCAAACTCGGCGCGGGTGATTTCGTGCGTGAATTCTTCGCCTGAACCGAGTGGAATCTTTATCACCGCAACATCAGCATTTGATAATTCATGTTTTGCGGCAATCACGGCTTTGCGCACCGCTTGAAACGCCGCAGGGTCTTGCTCCAGGCGTTTACCCGTCTGTTTCTCGATTGTCTCAAGCACAAAACCTATCAAGCGATTGTCTATGTCATCGCCGCCAAGATGGGTGTCGCCATTGGTTGAAAGCACTTCAAAGATGCCGTCTTTCAACTTCAAAATCGAGATGTCGAAGGTGCCGCCGCCTAAATCGTACACCGCAACGATGCCTTCATTGCGCTTGTCTATGCCGTATGCGAGTGATGCGGCAGTCGGTTCATTGACGATGCGAAGCACTTCCAAGCCTGCAAGGTGTCCAGCGTCTTTCGTAGCTTGACGCTGAGCGTCGTTGAAGTAAGCGGGAACCGTGATGACTGCGCGGGTGACTTCTTCACCGAAAAATTTTGAAGCGCGTTCTTTGAGTTCGCGAAGTATGAATGCGGAAATTTCGGGCGGCGTAAACACTTTATCGCCCATCTGAAAACGTATGACCTGCTCGCTGCCTGCGGCGATTTGAAAAGGCACCAGGGTTAAATCTTCCTGCACGTCGGCGCTCCCTTTGCCCATAAATCGCTTCACCGAATAGATGGCTTTGCGCGGCTCGGTGATTAACCTCTGGCGCGCTTCTTCACCAATCAGCAGACGATTCATCTCTTGATCATAAAAGACGATCGAAGGTACCAGTGCATCATCGGTTTCGCCGCGAATGACAACGGGTTTATCGCCATCCATAAAAGCAACAAGGCTGTTGGTCGTTCCCAAATCTATGCCGACGACGCGCCCGGATTTCAGGCGACCTGTCATACTGAGTTCAATGCGTGGCATCTCTTAAATCTCCCCTTGAATCAGTGAATAGTGAACAGTGAATAGTGAATAGTGGTGGAACCTATTCCTGACTCTATTCATAAATCAGGAAGTGCCTTCACTATTCACTATTCGTTATTCACTGTTCACTATTCACTGCCTTTATGTCTCGAACCAGATTGCGGATGTACGAACGGTGCGACATCAACTCGCTCATTTGTTCGAGAAGCGGTTGCTTTTCCATTTCAAACGTCGCTTTATCAATTGCCGAATCCCATTCGTCGAAAAATTTGAATAGTCGCCCGTCAAGCTCTTTCATCTTGTCGTTCAAATGCGACAACGCTTCTTCAAGCGCCGAGCGGGCTTCAACAATTTCATCTTCATCACCTATCTTTTTGGCAGCTTTCATCTCTTCAACCTGCATATTCAACTCGAAGACTTCTTCGAGCAAATCGGCGGGCGGCGATTTCTTTTCGGCTTCTTTGTAGCCTTCCAGCGAAAGCAGATATTTCGTGCGCTGAACAGGTTCACGTAGTGTGCGATAGGCATCGTTGAGCAGCGACGAGCGCTCCATGCTGGTTTGGCGTTCTTGGTCACTGGCGTTCATGAAATAGTCCGGGTGAAATTGTCGGCTGAGCGCATAAAAGAGCTTTTCGAGCGCCGCTTCATCTAATCGCAACTTCTTCGGCAAGCCTAAAAAAGCGAAATAATCGGTGCTTTGCGCGACCGGCTGAAGGCGTTTGCACGCAGAGCAAAAATGCCCGCCATCGGTTGTGGCACCGCAGTATGAACAAACAAATTCCTTTTCTACGCCTAGACCCATTTGACCTTCTAACATTCATCAAACAACACAACGGCTGACCTTGAACAAAAAAATGATGGTTGGGCATTTGCAGCGCTCAACCATCAAATTTATCTCAGGTGATTTTTCAACAGTTCGCAACTCTGGCGATGGCAGCGCTACACAGCGAAAGATTCGCCGCAGCCGCAATCCCCCGCAGAGTTTGGGTTGATGAAAGTAAACCCGCGCTGCATCAAGCCTTCCATTTTGTAATCGAGAGTCGTGCCGTTCAGATATAAAAAGCTCTTCATATCAACGAAGACTTTGACGCCATCTTTTTCAAAGATTTTATCTCCGGCTTGCGATTCTGTATCGAGCGCCAGCGTGTAGCCCATTCCTGAACAGCCGCCGCCTTTTATGCCGACTCTGAGTCCACCCTCTGCAATATTTTGTTCTTGCATAATCTCGCGGATTTTTTCTACCGCCTTATCGGTTAATTCAATAGCCATTTCTTCTCGCTCAAAATGATGTTTTAGCTTGCGCCAAACCAGCGGTCAAAGACCGCCTCTCAACGAAAATCATTGTTCAAATGAATCGTTGCTTCGTAAATTGATTTTCAATCATTTACGCACTGACGACTGCTTCTTCAAGCTTCACGTCAACGTCTGTTTGCTTCGTCTGAAAATCCTTGACCGCTGCTTTGATAGCGTCTTCTGCCAACACAGAGCAGTGAATCTTTACCGGCGGCAGATTCAACTCTTTAACAATCTCTGTGTTCTTAATCTGCAACGCTTCATCCACAGATTTGCCCTTGAGCCATTCGGTCGCCAGGCTCGAACTAGCGATAGCCGAACCGCACCCGAAGGTCTTGAACTTCGCGTCTTCGATGACATTGGTTTCAGGATTCACCTGAATCTGAAGTTTCATGACATCGCCACACTCAGGCGCGCCGACCAGCCCCGTGCCAACATTTGCGGCTTTCTTATCAAGGCTTCCTACATTGCGAGGATTATTGTAATGATCAACCACTTTCTCTGAATAAGACATTTCTTCTATCTCCTATAAAATTTCTTCGCAAACTGTTTTCTCAAGCACCAGTTCTTAGCCTGTCAAATCAATGTTCGCCAGCCCACTGCACTGTGCTCAAATCAACGCCTTCCTGAACCATCTCCCAGAGCGGCGACAATTCGCGCAGGCGATTGACGGCTTCATTGACGCGACCAATCGTGTAATCAACCTCTTCCACGGTGTTGAAACGTCCAAGTCCGAAGCGTATGGAACTGTGCGCCAACTCTTCGCCAACACCCAGCGCTTTCAAAACGTAGCTCGGCTCTAGGCTTGCAGAGGTGCAGGCTGAACCTGATGATACGGCTATGTCATTGATGCCCATCAAAAGCGATTCGCCTTCGACATAGGCAAACGAGATATTGAGATTGCCTGCTAATCTTTCTGTCGCGTGACCGTTAATATAAACATCCGGCAACTCATCCATCAGACCTGTACGGAGCCTTTCGCGCAGATTGAATATGCGTTGGTTTTCATCTTCCATCTCTTGTTTGGCAATCTCGCAAGCTTTGCCCAGTCCAACGATGCCTGTAATGTTTAGAGTGCCGCTACGCATACCGCGTTCGTGACCGCCGCCATCCATCATTGGAACAAGCATCACTCGCGGGTTTTTGCGACGAACATAGAGACCGCCTACGCCTTTCGGTCCGTAAATCTTATGCGCCGAAAAAGATGCTAAATCAACATTCAATTCGTTGACATTGAAAGGCACTTTGCCGATGGCTTGTGTGGCATCCGTATGGAACAAGACGCCGCGCTCTTTGCAAACTTTGCCGATTTCGGCTATCGGCTGAATTACGCCAATCTCGTTATTCGCCATCATCACCGAAACCAGAATTGTCTTGTCTGTGAAGGCATTTCTCACATCATCAGGCGAAATCAAACCGTCGCTGCCGACTGGCAGATAGGTGATTTTGAAACCGCGTTTTTCAAGTTTTTTGCAAGTATCAAGAACCGCTTTATGCTCTGTCACCACAGTGATGATGTGATCGCCGCGTTCGTAATACATATCGGCTACGCCCTTGATTGCGAGGTTATCGCCTTCGGTCGCGCCGCTTGTGAAGATGATCTCTTTCCCTGTTGCGCCAATCAACTCGGCAATCTGTTTGCGCGAATTATCAACGGCTTCTTCGGCTGCCCAACCAAACGGGTGATTGCGGCTTGCGGAGTTGCCGAAAATCTCCGTGAAATAGGGACGCATCGCCTCGAAGACGCGCGGGTCGCAAGGCGTGGTCGCATGATTGTCCATATAAATCGGGAGCTTTAATGCCATTTCAATCTCCTTAACTCAATCAAAAAATCCTTAGATAAAATTCCGTAGTGATTGGTTGACGTTTGTATCAAGCCACTTCACCGACTTTTCGCTCATTCATATTGTCGATTGTCTTGGTTTTGTCAGACATCAGCTTGTGCGATTTTATGCGCAAATGATAGACCACATCAGTTTTCGGCTTATTGATCAGCTCCGCAAAAGTAATCGAATCCATAAAGCTGTTGATGTGTTCATCGAGTTGCTTCCAAACCGCGCCGCCTATGCAGGAATCTGCAATGCGACAATCGTGAACCGCTTCGTTTTTATCAAAGCAAGAGCTTGAATAAAGCGGCGGCTCGACCAGACGCACAACTTCGCCAATGGTAATCTCTGAAGCATCACGCGCCAGCACATAGCCACCGTGCGGTCCCCTGAGGCTTTTAACAATGTCGCCTTTTCTGAGTTGTTGAAAGAGTTGTTCAAGGAACAGAAGCGAAATCCCTTCACGCTTCGATATTGCCGTCAGCGTAACGGGAGCACCGTTGGAATTCTGCGCGATGTCGAGCACAGCCCTGACCGAATATTTCCCTTTCATTGATATTTGCATAACTTTTCAACTCTGCGATTCTGTTGCCAATTTCAATCGCCATCTTGATTTTATATACCTGACTGATAAAGTCAAGTTTATCCTGACCTATTTGCTCAGGTTAACAAAAAAATAAGTGCGAGGCTGAGAGTGGAATCAATTATCTATTTTCGTTTCAGCATTTACCGGGATTTTTTATTATAAGAAAGAGTGAAGTGAGAGGCGCAAAAAAATTTACAGCCTCTCACTTCCAAGTTTTGATCTGTCTGTGCTATCGAACGATCACTGACAGAGACAAGAGTTATTGCGGCTGTCGCGGTCGTTGATCGCGCACCGGGTCGTCCCTGGTGGCGACTGTAGCGATGCCGTCCCACGATTGAGCGGTATTTCCAGTTTGGCAGTCACCCGACGATCTACTGTGTTGTGCGTCAAGGTGTAGGTGCCGCCGAGTTTCTGCACTGTGCCTTTGCCTGTGAAGATGCTGCCGCGACAACAGTAGCGATAGTCGCCAGTAAACGAGTTGAATAACAGCACGGTCTCGGCGCTTGAATCATCCTGCAAACAGACATCAAAGACCGTCACCGTGAAACTGCAAGTCGCCGTGTTGCCCGAAGCATCCATCGCCGTGCAAGTCACCGTCGTTGTGCCGACAGGAAATGCCGACCCCGATGGCGGCACACAAGCGACACTTGCGCCCGCACAGTTGTCGCTGAAAGTGGGCGCGGGATAGTTGACCAGCGCCGTCGTGCTGCCGGGGGTTGCCG
>JANMSG010000519.1:0-7209 GCA_031389065.1 Acidobacteriota bacterium
CAGCCTTACTCTTCAACATCAGAATCGTAATCTACCACCATTTTCACCTGTCCACATTGACTACAAGCCTGCACATCAACGAATCGTTCTTCGTTGGTGTCAGAGAAAAAGATGGTCAACTCTTTCCCGGCAAAAAGCACGCCCGAGCGCATCGCCGCCTGACAAACCTGACATGTTGAAGCAATCCGGGCAACGACGTTTTTATTTTCACGCACTTCTGTTTCGTCTTCGACCTGAATGCCGCGCGCCGCCAGTTCAGCCTCTGCATATCGCAATGCTTCTTCGCGATAATCTGCAAAATCTTCGCATACCAATTTCACAAGCTCATCATCAGACAATTTTGAAATGTGTTCTTTAAACTCCGACTGATTCTCATCTGTCCACATAACTCCTCCGTTTTTTAATTGACTATGAATCTGTCTCAGCGTGAAAGATCGCCAAGCAGATGTTGCAGCAAGGTCACAGCAACGATTGCCGCCGTCTCCGTTCTCAATACTCGTCGCCCAAGTGTAACCGCAAGGCAACCGCGCTCGTTCATGAGTTTAATTTCATCATCGCTCCATCCGCCTTCGGGACCGATCACAGCGACAACAGCGCGTTTATCAACCAATTCCGCAAGGACGTCTTTGATCAACGACCCGCCGCGTTCATGGAAATAAATTACCGCGTTTTGTGATACACGGCGACTGGCTTCTTCCCTGCTCGCCTTTAAAAAATCCATAAGCGCCAACGGCTTACTGATTTCAACAAGCCTTCGACGGCCGCATTGTTTCAAGGCTTCGAGCGAGATGCGCTGCCAGCGCTCTACTTTTTTTTCAGCCTGTTCGCGATTCAATTTCAAATCCGCGTGTTCGGACGCAATCGGAACAATTCGACTGACCCCCAATTCCGTAGCCTTTTGCACAACCAAATCGAACTTCTCGCCTTTTGCCAGAGCTTGCGCAAGCGTCAATTGCAGCAATGATTCAACTTCATCGCTCAACGCTTCTACGATTTCAAGCACGGCGTGTTGGTTTTCAACCTTATCAACTTTGCATCTGTACTCTTTGCCACAACCGTCGAATACGAAAACTTCATCGTCGCGATTGAGCCGCAAGACGCGAATCAAATGATGCGATTCGCCGGGCGAGAGCCTTATACAACTGCCCTCAATCTCATCAGGCGAAGCATAAAATCTGCGCCGTTGCATTACGCTTCACCTCTTTGCGCAACCAACATAGACCATTCGCCCGCTTCCTTGCGTTCAACAATTTTCAAGCCCACATCGGCAGCCGATTTTTCTACATCATCGCGCAAGATGGTGAGAATGCCCGAAAGAATCATCACGCCGGTTTCGTTCAAACACGCGACCAAATCATTCATTAAAGCGATGATAACTTCCGCCGTTAAATTCGCAACCACCACATCGAAAGTATGCCCTGCGAAATCGGCAGGCTGACCTTCAAGAATTTCGATTGTCTGTTCGACACGGTTTATCTCTATATTTTCTTTCGCGACTTTGACAGCCAGAGGGTCAACATCAATCGCCACGATATGCGACTCTTTGGCAAGCAAAGCTGCCGCTATCGCCAGAATCCCTGTGCCTGTGCCTACGTCAATCATCGAACCGCCTGACCAGAGCGACTCGATAGCCTCCAGACACAGGCGCGTCGTTTCGTGCGTGCCTGTGCCGAACGCCATGCCCGGATCAATTTGAATCACCGCGCGGTCTGCTGCTGCTTCGGGCAGTTTCCAGGAAGGCGCAACGATCAATCTTTCGCCGATGTTGATCGGTTCAAAACCTTCTTTCCATTTTTGCATCCAGTCCTGATCCGGCACCTCTGAAATTGCAACGCCAAGTAGCGAAGGCAAAATTCCGGCTCGCGCAAACCCCGCTTCAAGGTCGCGGGCGATCTCTTCAGGGTTCGCTTGCTCGTCAAAATAGGCGCCCAGTGTAAAACTCTCGGCGGTCTCGGCAAGCGTAATAATTCCTGTCGCACCTTGGTCAAAAAGCAGAGAGCCGGCAATTTCTTCGGTATCGCGCACCACCTGAATGGTTAAAAGATGCCAGATTTTTCCTGCTGTCGGTGTGGATTTCATAAATATTTTTAATAACTACTGAGCTCTATTTGCCCCGAAGGGGTGTAGGAGATTAGCCAGTGGTGCAGCCACTGGAGTATAAGCCGTACCAACTGCATCAAGCCCTGGAAGGGCGTAGGAGGTTGAGTTCTGCAAGCGTTCCTGCGCTCCTCCAGAGCGCCAATTGCAGACCATTTCCTCGTTCCAGTGGCTGCACCACCGGCTAATCTCCTGTGCGCTTCCAGCGCGAACACCGAGAAACATTTCAATTCTCAACAGGGCTGAGTCAATATTTTTTCAAGCCTTTTATACAGTTGCTAATACTACTCACAACTCTACGGGTTTTTCAAATTCGCCAAGAACTCTCAATTGTCGTTGATTGATGTTCGAAGGCGAAGTAAAATTTCCAAGTCTTTACGAGCAACGACAATTTGATTCGATCAGTAGTAGGGCATTCATCAATCGTAGCGCAACATTTTTTTCAGCGGGGGCCGGTCTATGCTTCGCCATTTCGTCGCTTTGCTATCGCTTTTTGCTTTCGCGCCCTTGTACCCGCACCCCAACACGGCGGCAAGCTGGAAGCCTGTTACGGCGCAGGATTTGAAAATTACAGCCGCAGAAATCGGCGACCCGGAAGCCGACGCCGCGATCCTTTTTCGCGAAGGCACGCTCAACGATGATGAAAACGATGGCACCAGTTTGAAGCTTTACATACGCCTAAAAATCTTCAACGACCGAGGCCGCCGCTTTGCAGACATACAACTTCCTTACAAAGTCGAACTCGGAAAAATCACCGACGTCGAAGCGCGAACCATTCGCCCCGACGGCACAGCGATTGAAGTTGAAGGGCGAGATATATTCGACAAACTGATTTTCAAAAACAGCAACGGTACACATCGGGCGAAAGTGTTTTCTATGCCGGCTGTCGAGCCCGGCTCGATTATCGAATACCGCTATCGGCAAAGTTATCCGCAAGGCTTTCGTTATTTCCTGCTTGAGTTGCAATCGGAACTCTTCATCAAACAACTTCACTACCGCATCACTCCACCCCTTATCTCGAAGGCGGATGTGCGATGGGTAACCTTCAATGTTCAAGATGAGAAACGCTTTCAGCCGGTCTGGGACGGTTCCTTCATCATCAAAGCGGAAAACATCGCGCCGTTTAAACGCGAGCCGATGATGCCACCCGAGTTGACTGTGAAGATGTGGGCCTGGCTCTATTATTCAAACGAGTTGGAAACCAAGCCCGACAAATATTGGCGTGACTACGCCGAGCGCATGAATTATCGCGCCTCTTCTGAAACCACGCCGACAAAAACGATTCGTCGCATCGTCGAAACCATCACCACAGCCACCGATAAACCCGAAGAAAAAATCGGTCGTATTTACAAGTATGTACAAAGCGAAATTCAAAACATCGGGCCGCGAGATGAGCGCGAAGCAGAGCCTAACAAACCACCTGCGACCCCTTCGTCATTTAAGAAAAATGATACCGCTGACGACACCATAAAGCGGCGTTACGGAACACCCCGCGAAATCAATCGTCTGTTTATTGCGATGCTGAGAGCCGCAGGATTCGATGCGCGAGTCGTTGAACTGACCACACGCGATGACAACTTCTTTCAAAAATCTTTTGCCGATTCGTTTCAATTCAACAGCGAAGTGACGGCGATAGTAGCAAGCGACGGTTCGATAAAATTTCACGATCCCGGCACCCAATACTGCCCCTATGGTTCTCTGGCATGGGAAAAAGAGGCGGTGACAGCTCTTTTGTACGGCAAGAAAGATTGGCGCTTCGTTGAAACCTCTGTCAGCGAAGCAGAGCGCAACAACGAAGATAAAAAACTGTTCATCAAGCCTTTTGCAGATGGTCGCGTAGAGGTACAGATGGAATCGAAGATGACAGGCTTGCGCGCCCTTGAACTGCGCAGCGAGATGACCGGGTTGACGCGCGAACAACAACGTAATCGCGTCCTGGCTTCGGCAAAAGACCACTTGCCTACTGCGACAATCAACGAATCGTCCGTGATGATTTCAGATGCCCTCAACACGATGAACACGGTTGATTCATCTTACAAATTCACCTTGCCGCAAAGCGCCACGCCTACGGAAACACGTTTACTGCTGAGGCCCGCCTTGCTCACTCGCCGCGATGAGTGCTTTTTATCGGCAACGGCTCGCACCAACAGCTTGTATTTTCACCATCCCTGGTCTGAAACCGAGCGTCATATTATAGAAACGCCCGATGGCTACGAAATCGAACAACTCCCCGAAACCGTTGACATAGACATCGGCGCGGCGCGTTACCGCGCCTCCTTCACGCGCGACGGCAACCGCATCCTCTACGAAAGAAAATTGCTGGTAAATGCCATTACTTTTACAGCCAGCCAGTACACGACGGTCAAGGCATTCTTCGATCAAGCGCTGCAAGCCGACCGCACCTTCATTTCGTTCAAGCAGAAGTAGGGTAAAAGGATTTCATGAGCTTTGATATACAAACTGCCACAATTTTTTCCATCATCGTCAATGTGTTTCAGTCCGTCTTCATGCTTTTGTATGCAGGAGTTTTGAAACAATATCGTGGCATACGCTATTGGGCGCTTGGCAATATCTTGTTCGCTGGAGGTATGACTCTCTGGTTACTGCGCGGGCCCGTACCACCCTGGTTTTCGATTATTTTTGGCAATACTCTGGTGATTGTTGCCGGGTGTTTTATTTACTTTGGCTCTGCACTGTTTGTCAAGAATCAGCGAAGTTCACTTTTGGTTTTTGCTTTGCCAGCATTCACTTTTCTGCTCTTTTTATATTTCACTCTGTACAACGACAATATCGCCATACGAACTGTGATTATGTCGCTTATGGGCTGCTGCTTAACCTGGGCAACAGGCTACCTCATCAGTAGGTCGCCTTCTCGACCGCTGCCTACCTCATACCGATTTACCAGCGGTGTGTTTGTGATTTATGGCGTGGTTCTTCTGTTTCAAGCGAGTCTTGTGCCTTTCTTTTCACCGCAGTCATTTCCATTGGCACCCTCTTTCGCACAAGTATTCTTCTTTCTTGTTGCACCTGTCTTTGGTTTGTTAACTATGGTGGGATTTGGCTTGATGATTACTCAGCGGCTCCTTTCGGAACTCCGCGAGACAGCGACCGCCTTAGAGCAAGAGCATAGCCGGACGAAAATTATGCTTGAAAATTTAGCCAACGGTGTGGTGGCTTGCGACAGCGAAGGACGATTTACTCTTGTCAATCAGACTGCACGTACATTCCATGAATGGCCAGCAACAGCCGAAAGTATTGAGCAAATAAACGGGTCGTATCCGATGTATCTGCCCGACGGTCAAAGTCCCATGAAGATAGAGGAGCGGCCACTGTACCGCGCACTTCGCGGAGAATATGTGCGCGATATGGAATGCGTGCTGATATCGCAGCAAGGACAGGCGCGGCATTTTCTCGTCAATGCCAGCCCCCTCGTCAATAATTTGGAGCAGCGATGGGGCGGCATCGCGGTTTTCACAGATGTCACAGAACGAAAGCAGGCACAGGAAGCGCAAGCCGCGCTTCTCGCTGAGTTGCAGGAATCGCTGAAAGAGATTAAAACACTGCGCGGTCTGGTACCCATCTGCTCCCATTGCAAAAATGTGCGCGATGATTCAGGCTTCTGGCAACAAGTGGAAGATTATGTGCGACAGCGTACAGAGGCAGAATTTAGTCACGGCATCTGCCCGGACTGCTTTGAGAAACATTATGGCGACTTTATCAGATCACGCCTGCAATAAAGAAAGGTCAATCCATCAGCTTCACAGCCAGTACGCGACGGTCAAGCCATTCTTCGATCATGCGCTGCAAGCCGACCGTACCTTCATTTCGTTCAAACAGAAATAGTCTTATCGGTGTTTTACCTTTATAATTTTGCCTGTTTGAAATTTCTTGTTTATGAAAGGCGCTTTGAGGTAAAAGAAAATCAAAGCAAAGCGTAAAAAGAAGCGAGGTTGATATGAGTACAAAAGTTAGAGCGACAATTGAAGACCTTTATCACATACCGGAACACGGGAAAGCGGAAATTATTGATGGGGAGGTAGTGCGAATGAGTCCGACAGGCGGAAAACCTAGTAGAACAAGCAGCAATATCTACCTGAGTCTGCGAGAGCATGAAAAGAATGACCGTTCAGGTTATGCCATAGCAGATAATACAGGCTTCATTGTTGACTTGCCTAATCGCCAATCTTTCAGTCCTGACGCTGCCTGGTATATTGGGGACATTGACAGCATGAAATTTCTCGAAGGCACTCCTATTTTTGCTGCCGAGGTTAGAAGCGAAAATGATTACGGCGCAAAAGCCGAAAAAAAATTAGCTCAAAAACGCGCTGACTACTTCGCAGCAGGAACGCTGGTTGTCTGGGATGTGGATCTGCTCAGTGAAGATATGGTGAAAGTTTACAGATATACAGACCCCGACAATCCCACTGTCTATAGACGTGGCGAAATTGCTGAAGCAGAGCCAGCCGTGCCGAATTGGACGATGAGTGTTGACGAACTATTTCAGTGAGCTTTTCATTCAACGCGTAAAGCATAAGGCTGTGAAGCCACGCCATTCGGATTCACTATGACAATCTGATGGCTGCCCGAAGTTAAAGAGAATTTCTTAACGATCAAAATCCCATCGCTGAATTTCGCCGCGACTTGCGCTCCATCAATCCATAGCGTAGCCAACGCATCTATGCGCTCACCAAACACCTGCACCATGCGCTTGCCCTCTTTGTAGGTCGCTTTCGTGATGAGAGGAATAGTTTCAGGGTCTATCACTTTGATTTGAATTGAACAATTCACCGTGTCGGGCTTTTGATCGCGCACATTGACAATCACCTGAAATGTGCCGCTCGTTGAAAGAATGCCTGAAATGACTCCTGTGTTTGCGTTGAGCGCAAGTCCCGCAGGCAATGCCCCCGAAGCGATCGCCCAGACAAAGACAGGCGTGCCGCCCGTCACCTTCACTTGATAAGAGAACGCTAACCCCTTCATCACTTCAAAACTCACCGCTCCGCTTTCGATAGCAAGTGGGGTAGGCAATACCGTGATTGAAAAATCTTTCCTTGCCGCGCGCGCTTGCGCGTCTTTCACTTCAACCGTGAAAGAGAAATTGCCGGCAGAGGG
>JANMSG010000532.1:0-3142 GCA_031389065.1 Acidobacteriota bacterium
TATTGCCTCAGACGGGCTTGGTGCTCATATCGAACATTAGAACGGAGTTATAGAAAGGATGCTGATACCGATTCCCGATGTGTTAAGTGCCGAGCAGGTCGCGCATAGTCGTAGGTTACTCGATAGCGCAGTATGGATTGATGGTAAGGTAACCGCAGGACATCAATCTGCTAAAGCGAAAGATAATCTGCAATTGCCCGAAGGTCATCAAGTTGCACAGGAACTTGGCAACTTGATTTTAGTAGCACTTGAATGCAATCCCTTGTTTATGACGGCAGCTCTGCCGTTGAAAGTGTTTCCGCCATTGTTCAATCGGTACCAAGATGGTCAATCGTTTGACAATCATGTGGACAATGCGATTCGTCAAGTGACAGGTACGCCGCACCGCGTCCGCACAGACCTTTCAGCAACTCTATTTCTTTCTCAACCGGATGAATACGATGGCGGCGAATTGTTAATTGAAGACACCTACGGTTTGCATACCGTCAAATTGCCCGCCGGTCATCTGATTCTTTATCCGGCGACAAGTTTACATCGTGTGCGCCCTGTGACACGAGGCCAGCGAATAGCATCTTTCTTCTGGATACAAAGCATGATACGTGATGATGGTCAACGCACGTTGCTATTTGACTTAGATATGGCAATTCAGCGTGTGAATCAAGACGTACCCGACCATCCGTCTACAGTGGAATTTACAAGCATTTATCATAATTTGCTGCGCCGTTGGGCGGAGGTTTAAAACAGTAGGCAGTAGGCAGTCGAAAACCACGACGGGCGCATACTGATATTTTGCTGTAATAAGCAAGTAAGCGATGGCATAAAGTGCCTACTGCCTACTGTCTTCTGCTTACTGCCTACTGTTTTCTTAGGAATCATTATCATGAAACTATTTCGCAAAATTCTCTTTTGGTGTCACCTTATGATTGGCGTGACTGCCGGTATTGTCGTACTGATTATGTCAGTCTCGGGGGTGCTGCTGACTTACGAACGACAAATGACATACTGGGCAGACACACGCGATTTCAAAATCGCGCCCACTTCGCAAGAACCACAACATTTGCCTGTAGAGGCGCTGCTTGCAAGAGTTCGAGAAAACTTGCCTGATGCCGAAATCACGACACTCACATTGCGTTCCGATATAACGGCTCCGGCGACTATTGGTTTCACAATCAGTGGTTCGCAAGGCACGCGCACCAATTTTTTTAATCCTTATACAGGTGAATTCTTAGGTGAAGGGTCGAAAAGGGTCAGAGATTTTTTTCATGTGGTCACGGACTGGCATCGCTGGTTAGGCGCGCATGGCGAAAACAGAGCTACGGCGCGAGCGATTACCGGCGCATGTAATTTAGGCTTCCTGTTTCTGGTGGCAAGTGGTTTTTATCTTTGGTGGCCCAAGAAATGGAATTGGTCGCAGTTCAAAACCATTCTATGGTTCAAACGCAAGTTGCCCGGCAAAGCGCGTGATTTCAACTGGCATAACGTCATAGGGTTCTGGTCAGTCGCGCCGCTCTTTCTTGTCGTGCTCTCAGCAGTCGTGATTTCCTACACTTGGGCGGGCAACCTTGTTTATCGTGTAGTCGGCGAGAATCCGCCGCCGCCGCGTGCGCCTGCTGCGCAACCTGTGGCTGGCGCAACTTCTTCCCCTGCGCAAAAGTCTCTCGAAGGCTTCGATGAATTATGGAATCGAGCAGAACAGCAAACATCTGCCTGGCAAATCATCAGTCTGCGATTGCCAGCAACGGAAGACGCGCCTTTGACCTTCACGATAGATGAAGGCGATGGCGGGCAGCCGCAAAAGCGTGCCCAACTCACACTTGATAGAAAGAGTGGTGAGGTTGTGCGATGGGAGCCTTTTTCCAGTTACACGAAGGGTCGGCAACTGCGCTCGTTTTTAAGATTCGCGCACACTGGCGAAGTCGCCGGAATCATCGGACAAACGATTGCAGGACTGGCTTCACTTGGCGGTGTCTTTCTTGTCTATACAGGGTTAGCACTCTCATTGCGACGATTGCGCAACTGGCTGGCGAAACGCTCAAAGCGTGAAGTTTTTGCGACACCGAATCTGGCAGATGCGGTAACGGAAAGCTCTGTCTCCGATAAATAACCTCCAACGCAAGATGTGGATAGTCAGAGAGTCCGATTTCGTAAAATTTCCTGAAGCGCTCCGCCCGACCAGACCAAACGCTTCGCAAACATACAGTCGCTCCAAAATTAGTTTACAAACGTTTGTTATGCGAGAATAATCATGACAAAGAAATTTCAAGGTAAGGGAAGAGAAAGATTATGAGCGAAGACAAAACCAAAACTCTGGCAACTGATGAAACCAAGACTCCTACGACTCAGCCTCCGCTGGATGTAGTCATTGAACGATTGAATAATCTCTATCACCAGAATGAAGCCTCACAGCTACTGATCGAAGAACTTCGCTCGGATGTGAAGAGTCGCTTTGCAGTACTGGAGGCTCAACTTAATGAAATTCGCGAAGCGCTCAATAAATGAGTCGGAAGATTATCGTCCCTTTCAAAACAAATTCTAAATTCTCTCAAGTCATTTTTTAGTGGGCGCTTTTGTTGGAGCCGCTACCGCTAAAACCTTCAATTCATTAATCACCTTATTGACGCCATGAATGGATTGAGTCATCTTTTCAGCAAGTAATTGCTCGGCAACGGAACGAACTGTTCCTGTAAGAGTGACCATATCACCAACCGCTAGTATCTTCATTTTGGAGGTATCAAAGGCACCAGAACGAAACAACTCGAACTCAACGGTTTTCGCTAAATCTCCAGTAATTTCAGCAGATTTGGGTGCGACTTGAGGAGCCGGCTCAGTCTGCGCTTGCGGATTCGTGACCGTAAGATTATTTGAAATACCTGCTACGCCATCAACTGCGCGAGCCGCCTGTTCCGCACCATTGCGTTGTGCGGGAGTTTCAACTGAACCGGAAAGCGTTACCAATCTTTTCTCGACTTTAACATCAATACTTTTACTGCCCAGTTCGGGACTGCGAGAGAAGGCGTCGAGTATCGCAGCGCGAATTTCCAAATCATCGATGCGAGAGTTTTCTATGGACGGTTGCGCGCCCGGATCAACAGCGATTTCGTTTGTTACTTCGGTTACACCTTGCGTGTCGCGCGCAATTTCG
>JANMSG010000576.1:0-12204 GCA_031389065.1 Acidobacteriota bacterium
CGCGTTGCGCGTCCGTCAATCTCTTTGAAATCGAATTTGAAAGACTCTTTGACCAAAGGGTTTAATGCTCGAATCACCTCGTTGCTATTGCCGTTGGCGACCATTAAAACGGTCGCGCCGAACGAGCCAGCCCATTTTGTAAACTCCGCAACGCGCGGTTGAAGTTCTCCGCTTTCGCCGATTATTAATTGCGTAACGGGGTCAAAGATGATTCGTTGCGGTTGCGAATCTTTCAACAACCACTCTAGTTCACCCAAGACCGGCGCGAGTTCTGAAAGGCGTTGAATTTGATTGATGATGTCATCGGAGTATTCGAGGATGACCAGACGACCTTGTTGAACGTCATCAAGACAGTCGTAACCGAGTCGCGCGAATCGGCGCACCGCATCTTCAGACGAATAACGAATGACGAGCGCGCCGTTCTCGCCGTGTTTGAGTCCTTCGATTAAAAACTTAATGCCAAACAGAGATTTTCCGGATGCTTCTCCGTGAGCCAAATAGAGGTGTCCGCTTTCGAGTCCACCTTGCAATTTGTCAATAGGCTCAATACCGCTTGGTATCAAATTGAGTGCTTTCGCAGTCATCATACGGTCGTCCTGCTTACTCTATAACGTGGGGGCATACAATAACAGTGTCTTGCAAATCAACCAACTTCAATCGCCTTACTTTTGGTCATTCTCTACGGATTACCCAATCGGGTCAGGCAAGTACAATGAAAAAATATCAATTATCACCTTCACTGAAAATGCCAAATAGCGACGAGTTACCAGATACTTGTTTGCCTATCCGTTTCCCTGTGGTTCGTCAGGTGGTATTCAATGCTCAACGCAATAAAGCGCCACGCTTTGCGTTCAACAGACGGTCAAATAGTAGCCACTGAATTGCTGCTTACGAGGGAAACCGCTTTTCGCAATCTCTCAACCGTTCTTTTGCGTCCGAGCGCGACCATAATATCGAACATACCAGGTCCTACGGCTTGCCCCGTAAGAGCCGTTCGCGAGGCGTTGATCAACAGACCCGATTTCATGCCTTGCTCCTCACAATAGGCTCTGAGAGCCGCTTCTGCGCCATCATGAGAAAAATTCTCGACCGCAGTGAGCTTATCGGCTAAGCCTGACAGCAATTTTTTCAAGCGCTCATCTTTCAGATTCTTTTTGACCGCCGCCGGATCGTATTCAAAATCATCCGCGAAATAAGGTCGCCCGTGGATTGAAAAATCTAGAATCGTTCTGGTACGCGCTCGCAATAAATCAACGGTCTGCGAAAACCATTCTTTCTTACGGCCTTCATATTCGTCGCTCCATAGATTATCTTTCTTCAACTGCGCAGCAACCATAGGTATCAACTCCTCAAGCGGCATCGTCTTGAGGTATTCAGCGTTCATCCACAGAGCCTTCGGGTCTGTCCAATCGCGCCCATCGGATTCGTTAAAATTAAAAATTGCCGCAGCTTTGTGTACCGATTCAAGCGCAAATTTTTCGATCAACCCCTGACGCGAAAAGATCTCTTGTCCGTCGCCTGGCGCCCATCCAAGCAACGCAAGGAAATTGACCAACGCATCTGGAACGAACCCTCTATCACGATAGGTCGTGACAGAGACTACTTCACCATGTTTTCGCTTCGATAGTTTTTCCTTGCCTGGCGCAAAAATCAGCGGCAGGTGAGCGAATTTCGGCACAGGCACGCCGAGTGCCTCATAAAGCAACACCTGCTTATGGGTATTGGTCAGGTGATCCTGTCCGCGTATGATGTGCGTGATCTGCATATTTATATCGTCAACCACAACAGATAAATTATAGAGCGGATGCCCGTCCGAACGAACCAGCACAAGATCTTCTATGTCCGAATAAGCGCGCTCTTGCAGACCAAAGACTAAATCATCAAACTTTGAGACTCCTTGCTCAGAAACCCTAAGCCTGATCGCAGCAGGTTCCCCCGCCTCAAGCCGTTTTTTGGCTTCATCAAGCGGCAAATCTCTATATGAATTGCGCTCTTTGCCCTGAGCGGCTTGCGCTTTGGCGCGGTCAACGCTTTTCTCTTTAACCGTGCGGTCATCGGTTTGTGCTTTCGGCGTGAAGTCATAGTATGCGTTGCCTTCTTCAACAAGGCGTTGCGCCGCCGCGCGATGCTCGTCGGCAAATGAGGCTTGATAAAAAGGACCTTCATCAGCATCAAGCCCCAGCCAATGCATACCCTCTATGATGCCTTGCACCATAGCTTCGGAAGACCTCTGCATATCGGTGTCTTCTATTCGAAGCACGAAAACGCCGCCGTGTCGGCGTGCGAAAAGCCAATTATAAAGGGCTGTGCGCGCGCCGCCAACGTGTAAATACCCGGTTGGCGAAGGCGCAAATCTAACTCTTACCTTATTTGTCATAAGCCAACAATTATCCTTGAGCAGGGAAATGAAACGCAAGTTTCAAGTATAAAAGTTCAGCGAGATTGAGAAATTTATTACAGCATACCTTAAATATTTAGGAATGAATCGGTCGAGTCATAATAGAAAGAGAGAAAACTGCTTATTTTATTCTTTATAATCCTATCAGTTGAAATCAGTGTAGAACTTAATCCAATGAATCAATCGAACTGAAGTCAATCTCAGCGCTTCAAAAATAAAAAAAGGAGAGTCAGAAAACTGACTCTCCTTAATATCCTTAAGATTGATATGAGAGGATTGCTCCCCTCATATCAAGTTGGAAGTTATTGACATGATCTGGTAAGTCTGAATGTAGATGTTACACCTTCCTGTGTGATCTTTAAATCAGCACCGGTTACTGCAACATCGCAGAGCCCCTTGACTACAAATTTATTGTAGGTGCCAGAGCCTGTTTGCAGACCTTTGTACTTCACCTTCTTAGCATTCCTACTGCCAATGGATACCACTGCACCCTCCCGGAGGTTAGTACCAGTGATTATCATTATGTTGCTGTCAAAGTTTACATCAGTGATGACTGCTGCATTCACTCCTCCCGAACCACCCGGAGGTGTTCCAGAGTTGCACTTGAAGGTAACTTGAATGCCTTGCTGGTTTCCTAAGAATCCTGCCGGACATCCTGCCGTTCCTGCTGGCAATGACGTCAGATTCTGACTCGTTCCGTTGGGTCCCGATACGAATATCAAGAACGTCTTGCCTGCATTGGCTGTCGTGAATGCAAAGTGCACATCTATCAAGAACGGACTCAACACCACGAATCTCAACGCCTGTACCACATTCGCCGGATTTCCCGACTCCACTGCAAATACCGACGTCACATTCGTTGAACTCACTCCGTTGGGTCCAAACCCTGGCAAGATGAAGCAACCGCCGCTGATCAGTAAGTCATTTACTGGCAACGCACAATCGCCACTCGACGGCGTGATCGATATCACTACCGGCGCTCGCACTCCCAAATCGATGACGCAGTTGGACGTCAACGCAAACGCTCCAAAGATGTTGTTGTCACCTTCCGTAAACGTCGTTGTCAACGTCAGGTTTGCCAATCCGCCACAGCACGACAGCGGGAATGCTGACCCCGTGAAGCCCGTCTGTCCCGGTACTGACAAGGTCCCACGCACCAGATTGATGTTTAACGGAGTCACTCCTGTCAACACCGTGAACGAATCCGATACTCCATCCCCGTTGGTATCGCAGCCCAAACGCAGGGCGCTCGTTACTGTCTTACCTGGACGCTGCAACGGCACACCGGTCTCGGCACTGAAGCCTTGACAGATCGTCGTTACTTCGTTGGGAATAAAGAAGCAACCTAAGAAGTTCAACTGCACGTTGCAGATTGCGTTGATGATTCCTGACGTCGGCGTACCCACGCGTGCGCCCGATGAGTTCAACTGGCTGCCGGCTGCTGCCGTGCCCACTGCCGGTTGATTCGGTGCCACGGCGATCGTTCCGACTGGCGTTACCGTTATGCACAACGGATTGAGCGGGCAAGAGACTCCGAAGAAGCCCACTTTACCGCGATTCAAATCGCGCTGACGAATCGGTGTACACAAGGCAGGATCGTTGCCTTCAAATCGCAGATCGAAGTCTGGCGTCGCAAAGGTGATCTCGCCGCCTGATCCGGTAGACGGACCACGACCATCGTTGAACAATTCGTAAATATGAGGTTCGGTACCTTCACCGATCAGACACGCCTGAATCGAGGCGGTTTGACCGTTGATGACGCCAAACGGATTGTTGTCAGCTGCTCTCGCCACTTCTGACAAGTTGGTCTCGCACAAGCCTGGTGGGTTCAACCCAGAGCCTCCGCCGATTGAGTAACCGGTTAAGAACGGCAAGTCTGGAGTTCCCAGAATCTCTGTGCGACAGTAATCAAAGATGAAATGACCTGATCCCGGACGACGCGGCGGACAGCCTACGATCGTTCCAGTGGTCGGCTCGGTGACGAATCGCAGGTCAGTCGGTCCTTCCTGCAAGTCATACAAACTATCAACGTTGTCACCGGTCGGATCGGCTGGATCGAGACCCTTATTGGTATTCTCATCGAAGCCGGTGCCGTCGTCATACAAGGTTATCCCAAAGGTATTGCCGCCTACGCCCAAAGCATTGGTCGTACAACCCTCTTTGCCAAATTCGGGCACGTTGATCCAACGAATGCGGAAGGCATTGACATTGGCAAAGCCCAGAGCTTGCGCCGGGAAATTGATCGGATTGACAGCCCGTGCTGCCGGATTCAAATCACCCCAGGCGGGCGCAATCTTCGGCAAACCCGAACGGAATTCCGGCACTGTCGGCGTATTATCTGTATCCCCAGCGCCAAACGTCACGCTGCCATTGGAGTTCAGGAATAAGCCATTCCAGACCACAGGTGCGCACGGCGGTGTACCGTTGGGTACGCCAGTCGCGCCAAATACAAATTCAAAGCCACCAGATAACGCACCGATCAAAGCAGGTGAACCTGCTCCATCATCATCATCTCCACGGAACGGTGTATTCTGATCGTCGCCACCTGCTACTTGATGACCAGCGTCAAAATCTTCAAATATCAAAACGCCGCTTGACGAATCGTCGCCTTGCGTTCCGCCATTCGGCAAGTTCGCTAATGTCCCTACATTTCTTAAACGGGTGCGGTTGGTGTACAGCAAATGACCGCCAGCCAAGCCTGCCAAGCCAGCAGGTGTAAGGGTTACTTGATCCAATGGCGCTACATACCAAATATGGTCGAAGCGGTCGGAATCACCATCTCCGGTATTACCACCCGAAGCTGGGGGATTCGGAAGACCATTGGCTCTCAGGTCAACGAAATCGCCGCGACGATCCATCGGACACATATCTTCAAAGCACAGGATCTCGCCTAACATTGGCGACATATTCTTGCCTATGCCGGCTGGCAAGCCACCGGAAATGACGAAGACTGTGCCTTCCTGATTTACTGATATTCCGCCATGCAGGGCGAAATCTATCTGCATATCAACTTTCAATACGCTGGAAGGCGTACCTGGGACAACCGAGGTGCCGCCTACTACTGGTCTAATGTCCGGACCATTGCCCAACACAAAGATGCGGAAATTGTTGACGCCCGGGGTTCTGGTTAAACCTGCTTGCGCCACGTCCGCAATGCCATCAGCTTTCGGTAGCGTTCCCGCTATTCCGGCTGCTGGCGCGGTGCAGGAATCAAAGCCCCCTGAGCAATCCGCAAAACTGATCACCATAGAAGGCAATCCGCTTGTGAAAGCTGCAGGTGCCGTAAATGCACCCTGTGTTAACTGTTCGAAGCTAACTGCTCCTGGCACAAACGACGCTGCGACCGCTGCAAACAACACGTTGCAGGGACCGGCAGTGATGGAAACGATGTTTCCAAAAGTCGTTGAGTTACCTGAATAGTTCGTCCCACGGAAACCGCCGATTGTCGGTATAGGCGCGGCTGTTGTTCCCAGCCAACTGTTCAGTCCAAAATTGCCTGACGTACTCGGAGGGCCTGTCAAACCACCCGGCATGCTGGAAATCACACGATTGATTCGTGGAACCGTAGAACCAGGACAGAAAGTAGCGATTGTTTCATTTGCATCTGTGTTATCGCCATCATAATTACGATCATATGCAGCTGAACGCGGACCCTCTGTAATCTTGAAGATTGCAGCGCCCGTAAACTGGATGGTGTCAACCAACTGGAAGTAGAGGTTGCCGTCATCATCAACCGCAACACCAGCAACGTTTGACAGCGGGTTGCGCAGAATCTGGATGGCTCCGACAGAAAGCACGCCGCCTGCGACATCTGTAAATCCAAAGGCAAAGATGCGCGTGCGATATACTTGATTATTTACATTAGAGGAGCAACCTTCTGTATCCCATATGGACACATAAACCACTTCACCAATAACGCCGCAGGCTCCGAAATCGCTGAGATCAGCTACCGGATTGACAGCAATACCGGTCACGGTAACCTGATCATCCGTACAATCTCCCGCTAACGGGTTCAATAAAGTAACTCCGCTTGATGCGCCGGAGTTTACCAATTGCGGAATATTGACTTGTTGTACTGTATCAATAGCCCCGGCTGCTGCTATGTTAACGCCAGGGTTTGTATCTGTACCAATCCAAAAATTTCCTAATGTATCGCCATAATAATAGACGTTCTCATTGAAACCATTGGCATACGTATGCTCCGATATGCCTGTCCTTATTAGCGACTGATCTATATCTACTTCGATACCTGAAAAATCATCAACCTTCTGCTCGCGGTCGGCTACACAATCTTCCCGACCGTCCCAATCCGCGATGACTGTCACTTCAGAAAATTGATTGTCGCGTCCGCCAATGTTGGTCAGCAAGGCTGCTGACAACGCGCTTCGCGCATTCAGTACGAGAGGAGTTCCCGACTGTGTCGTTAATTCTCCGCTCTTTTGTTTCTTGGCTTTTTGACCAGCGACTCGCTGACCAATGCCCATGTCTGCAAGAAACTGTTTACTTATTTCTCCTATGGGTGTATCAGATTTCTCCTGACTCACCACCGTTTCAGCTTGTTGCGCTGTCACATTCGACACCCCGGCTAACGCCTTGGGCGCCGATGCCTTCACATCACCTGCTGAGCCTGCCGCGCGACTTTTCATATTCGCTATCGGCAACGCCAATGCAGCTAATGCGATGACCAGCACTGCCATCATTACCGCTCTTTTCATTTTCATTGTTTATCCCTCTCCAAAAGTATTTGGGAATTTCAAAAATTCGTGCGCCCGGCCTAGCATTACCGGACAGATACTTGAGACTCTAATCAAATAATGACATCAACCTTAACCTGATTTAATACAGTTAAGAAATCTCGCAACCGACTAAGTTTTCAGGGAACGATACCAAACTTGATCGGAACGGTTTACGCGAACCGTATGTCTAACGGCGTTCGTTCTTTTCCAAACTAGATGTTAATCGTTTGAATTTTGGCATTCATTTAAAAACTAACTCTTTTAGACTTGTTACTTCTGAATGCTGAAACCTTGGGTACTTCTATTAAAACAAGAGTGCGCAATAATAAACTGTAACCTCTATAAAAGCAACCTCAAAAATGGCAAAACCAATTTTCAGTTTTAATTACCATACACACATCTACTTAAAGCTCGCCTCAATCAATGCACATAATATGCCAATTGAACTCGCTATCTAATTGAATCCGCCGCTTTTAACACCTAAATTCAATGCTGAAAAGGTAATATATTTTTTTAGACTAAAGAACACCAATAGAAACTTCCCATTAGGGGTCAATAAAGCGGATACTAAGTTTACAACAAACCGCCAACTTAGTATCCGCCTGCTATTGATTATCCACTTGCTTTATCTAATCAATTCATCTATTTAAGCTTGAATTTTAAACAAAAGAAAGAAGCCCTCCAGAGTCATATACCCTGAGTACTGACAGATGGTTTCATACGAACAGCCGAGCAGTTTGGTGACTCAGTTTTCTGCAAGAAACTGAGCAAGCTTAAGTCTGAATGACGCAAATTCGCCATCACTTCGTAATCACCGTTTTGTCATGGTTGCTTATTAAATGCTCTGTCAAATATAATCGCTGTTTTCCGAAAGTCGCGAATGACTCGCACAACCCCTATGAAGCAAACACAAGCAATACTTTTTGATTTAGACGGTACGCTCATTGACACTACGGATTTGATTCTCTCTTGCTTCGCCCACGCCTGGCAAAACGTCTGCGGCTTTAGCCATTTACAGGAAAACATACTGGCAACTTTTGGCATTCCTCTGCGTGCAGCAATGCATAGGCTTTTAAATACAACTCCAACTGGTTCAGGTGACCTTAAAAATTTAAACATTGAAATATCAAGCGATGAATTGGTAGACCAGTTACTTATGACCTATCGCGCTTTCAATGCAGCCAATCACGATTCTTTGGCTCGTCGTTTTGATAAAACTGAGGAAGTAGTTTCCACCTTACGTTCGCGTGGCTACCTGATTGGTCTTGTAACCTCAAAAAGTCGGGAGCTTGCGATTCGTGGCTTGCAGTTGTGCGCGCTTGACACGTTGATTGACGAAGCGATTTTTATGGAAGACACCCTGCGACACAAGCCTGAGCCTGAGCCTATTTATGCAGTTCTTGAAAAATTGAATGTAAAATCAAGTGAAGCAGTATATATAGGCGATTCTTTTCACGACATCATTGCAGGGCGCGCCGCAGGAGTAAAAACGATAGCCGCCGCCTGGGGTCCTATGCCACGCGCCGAATTAGAGCGCCAACGCCCGGATTTAATGGTAGAATCCATTGCCGACTTATTGAATATTTTTGAGCAAAGGGTTTCGACAAAGAAGTAAATGCAAAAAATTAAAGAACGATATAGAAAGATTCGTAACGCAGAGCGAGGTCTGGTTTATCAAAATCAACTGGGAACAGGCCTCGACATCGCACTCGCTTATCCGAATACGTACTACATAGGAATGTCGAATCTGGGTTTTCAATCGGTCTATCAGTTATTCAATTCTTATAACAATATAAATTGCCAAAGAGTTTTCGTTCCAGACCCTGACATTGAAAAAGAGTTCGAGCGCACGCGCACGCCTCTGCTATCGCTTGAATCGGAAGCCCCTGTCGCCGATTTCGACATTCTGGCGATTTCGGTTTCGTTTGAGACGGATTACCTGAACATTCCGAAGTTGCTTCGTCTTGCCAAGCTACCGATTAAATCCGCAGATCGCAATGAATGGCATCCTTTAGTTGTGATGGGCGGCGCGGCGGCGTTTTTGAATCCTGAGCCTGTGGCAGACTTCGTAGACGTGGTCTGCGTAGGCGAAGGTGAAGTTCTCGTGCCCTCCCTAATCAAAGTGATGAATGAATGCCAGTCGCGCGAAGATTTATTACTCAGACTCGCGCAAGAGCCTGGCTTCTACGTGCCGAAGTTTTACGATGTGCATTATCACGAAGACGGCAGTATGGGAGAGATCCAGCCAACGCAGGGCGCACCGCGTCGCGTCTTTACGATGCGAAACCCTATGCGCAAGCAAGAGGGCAACGGACAATTCGACGATGCCTTCATTCCTGCAAGCGAAATTCTCACGGACAACACGGAAATGAGCGGGCGTTATTTAATGGAAATTTCGCGCGGTTGCTCAATGGGTTGTCGTTTCTGTTGGGCGGGTTATTCGTATCTTGCGCCGAGAGTTTTTTCCGCCGAAAAACTTTTAGCCCGCGCCGCCGAAATGCGAAAACATACGGATAAAATCGGCTTGGTTGCCACAGCCGTTTGCGACCATCCTGAAATTCACCAACTGCTGGATGGTTTGGAAAAGCTTGATTATCAAGTCTCCGTTTCGTCTCTCAGATTGGATCAAATTTCGCCGGAACTTCTTGATGCACTGGTCAGGAGGAACGACCAGCAAATCGCCATTGCGCCCGAAACCGGCTCTGACCGCTTGCGGCGCGTCATCAATAAAAATTTGACCAACGATGAAGTCGTCGAAATCGCTGAGATGATTTTGCAGCGCGGCATCTTCAATCTGAAACTTTACATGATGATTGGTCTTCCAACCGAAGAACAGGAAGATATTGAGGCGATTGTCGAACTCACAACGCGCATACGCGACCGCATGATTGAAATCGCCAGACCGCGCGGGCGTGTAGGTTCGGTTATCGTTTCGCTCAACGCCTTTGTGCCGAAACCGCAAACGCCTTTTCAGTGGGAGCCAATTCAATCTGAAAAAGAGCTTGATCAGAAAATTAAATATATTACACGCGCCTTAAAATCCGTTCCGAATGTCGAAGTGCGCGCCATGTCATCAAGAATCGCGCAACTTCAAGCACTGATTTCATTGGGCGACCGGCGGGTTTCGGAATTTATTTTAGAGGTTGATCGTACAGGCAACTGGCGACAAGCTATGCGCGGTTGGATGGATTTCGCTCTGCGTCGTCGTTCGCTGGATGAACCGTTGCCTTGGGACGTGGTTGACATAGGCTTAACCACAGAGTTCATGAAGAAAGAATATAGGAAGGCGATGGCTGAACAGATAACCAAGCCATGTCCTGCGATTGACCCCTGCATACGTTGCGGCGTATGCGACCCGCGCAACGTACCTGAAAACGCCAAAGAGCAATTGGATTGGATGAAGCCGCCCGTCGCCCTCACCTACAATCGCGAAGTCGCCGCTGTGGGCGATTGATTTATTGGGTGTGTCTCTTTTTCTTGTATGAGCCTTTAAGTTGAAGGAAATATGAAAGTCAAAAAACAAATCAGCCTTGCTTTTATTGCTTTTGTTTTATTGAGTGTTGAAATAACCTCCGCAGGGATATTGCCTAAAAATGAGTCTTCTCAGAAAGCAGCTAAACAAACCAAGAAGGCTCGAAAACAAGACAAAGGATTTTTTTGTGGGACGAGCTTATCACTTTCAATGGTCACAGCTGAGATGCAACTTACTACTGAGCCTCAAACAGGTGATGCAGTTCTCGGTCAAGCCATCAGAAAAGTTGAGCCTGGCTACCCGTCGCAAGCGAAAGCAAAGAGAGTTGAAGGCAATGTCATTGTTGAGGCTCTGGTATCAACCAGTGGAGAGATTCTCTCTATCCAATCTGTTTCGGGGCCTCCAGCTTTGATTGAAGCAAGTTCTGAAGCCGCAAAGAGATGGAGATTTACTCCAACAACAGTGAATCAAGCTTTTGTCGAAGCTCACGTCAAAATCACTTTCAAGTTTGCCCATGGTTTTAATCAACAGAAGGAAAGCTCTCAACCAACTACAAAGACTCGCATTCAAAAATGAAGCCATCCAATGAGCATTCTCTATATTCCGCCTTTCCCTTAGTTCAAGCTTTTGAATAAGTCGCGCCGACGTGTAGAATAATCCTTCATTTATGCAATCGGTTAAATCTTTTCACATAGGCAATGTTGAAGCAGGCGGGCGCGATCTCTTTTTAATCGCCGGTCCCTGCGTGGTCGAAAACGAAGCCCACGCCATGAAGATGGCTGAAGCAATCAGCGCCATCACTACACGCTTGCAGATTCCGTACATTTTCAAAGCCTCTTTTGACAAAGCCAATCGCACCTCTGCGAATTCCTATCGCGGTCCAGGCATGGATGAAGGTTTGCGCGTACTTGCAAAAATCAAAAACGAATTTAGTCTTCCCGTTCTCACAGACATTCATGATGTTTCGCAAGTTCAAGCCGTTGCAGAAATCGCAGACGTTTTGCAAATCCCTGCGTTCCTGTCGCGGCAGACCGATTTGATTTCGGAAGCCGCGCGTTCGGGTCGAGCGGTGAACATCAAAAAAGGACAATTCCTTGCGCCGCACGATATGAAGAACGCCATTGAAAAAGTCACCGCGCAAAACAACGAGCGCGTCTTTATCACGGAACGCGGCGCGAGTTTCGGCTACAACACTTTGATCGTTGATTTTCGCGGCTTTCCGATTATGCGAAGTTTCGGTTATCCGCTTGTCTATGACGTAACCCACAGCCTGCAACGTCCGGGCGGCTTAGGCAACGCCAGCGGCGGCGATTCCGAGTACATCGAATATATGGCTCGCGCAGGCGTCGCCTGTGGCGTTGATGGATTTTTTATGGAAGTGCATGACAATCCGGCTGCGGCTCTATCGGATGGTCCGAACAGTTTGCCGCTTGAGCGGCTTGCGCCGTTGCTTGAAAAGCTCAAAGCGATTCACCAAATAGTGAATAGTGAATAGTGAACAGTGAATAGTGGTGGAACCTATTTCTGACTCTATTAAATAATCAGGAAGTGCATTTACTATTCACTGATCACGATTCACTAAAAAAAATGGAGGCAGC
>JANMSG010000637.1:0-1744 GCA_031389065.1 Acidobacteriota bacterium
CTCGCGGATTTTTGCCAGAAGTCCGCTGTGGGCATTCTCTACAAAGGTGAGCAAACCGGTTTCAAATTTCTTCACGTCTTCAAGCGCCACCTCGTCAATGAAGCCGTTGGTCGCAGCCCATATCACCAACACTTGTTGTTCGATAGACATAGGGACGTATTGCGGTTGTTTCAAAATTTCCGTCAGCCTTTGACCTCTATTCAACTGCGCCAGCGTCGCTTTATCAAGGTCTGAACCGAATTGAGCAAATGCCGCCAAATCGCGGTATTGCGCCAGATCCAGCCTCAAGGTTCCGGCGACCTGCTTCATCGCTTTGATTTGTGCGGAACCGCCGACGCGGCTGACGGAATTGCCTACGTTAATGGCAGGGCGAACGCCAGAGTGGAAAAGGTCTGCTTCTAGAAATATCTGTCCGTCGGTAATCGAAATTACGTTTGTAGGAATGTACGCGGAGATGTCGCCTGCTTGCGTTTCAATAACTGGCAAAGCCGTGAGGCTGCCGCCGCCCAACGAGTCAGACAATTTCGAGGCGCGTTCAAGCAAGCGCGAGTGCAAATAGAAAACGTCGCCAGGGTACGCTTCTCGTCCGGGCGGTCTTCTCAGCAACAGAGAAATCGAGCGATATGCCCAGGCGTGTTTCGACAAATCGTCGTAAATACAAAGAACGTGTTTGCCTCTGTCGCGGAAATATTCGCCCATCGCGCACCCTGCGTAAGGCGCAATGTATTGCATAGCCGCAGGGCTTGAAGCCGAAGCGTCAACGATGATGGTGTACTCCATTGCGCCAAACTCTTCGAGCGTCTTTTGCACTTGCGCGACGGTTGATTCTTTCTGTCCGATGGCAACGTAAATACAAATCAGGTCATTGCCTTTCGAGTTGATGATCGTGTCAATGGCGACGGCAGTTTTGCCCGTTTGTCGGTCGCCGATGATTAATTCGCGCTGTCCGCGACCAATCGGCACCATCGAGTCAATCGCTTTCAAGCCTGTCTGCATAGGTTCGCGCACGGGCTGGCGTTCCATAACGCCCGGAGCGATTTTTTCAATCGGGTTGAAATCGTGGGTATCTATCTGTCCTTTGCCGTCAAGCGGACGACCCAACGGATCAACGACGCGACCAATCAAGGCCTCGCCTACCGGTACGGACATAATGCGTTTGGTGCGGCGCACTTGATCGCCTTCTTTAATCTTCTCGTAATCGCCAAACAACACCGCGCCGACTTTATCTTCTTCCAGGTTGAGGGCGATACCTGCGACTTCATGAGGCAGTTCGAGAAGTTCGCCTGCCATCACTTTTTCGAGCCCGAAGATTTCGGCTATGCCATCGCCGACCTTGATGATTGTGCCGACTTCGCTGACTTCAACGCTGGTGTCAAAGCCTTCGATTTGCTGGCGTATAATCTTACTGATTTCGTCCGCTCTAATTCCGTTCATGCTTTATCTCCAACAAGAGGGAACAGGGTACAGGAAACAGGTTATAGGGAAAATTACATCACTTTGCCCTGTCACCTGTCACCTGTCACCTGTCACCTGATTTTAATTTCTGTTTTACCGCTTCAAGCTGTGTGCGAATGGAACCGTCATACTCGACAGAGCCGATTTTCGTAATCACGCCGCCAATCAGCGTTGCGTCGGTTTTGAATTGAACCTGCACCTGTTTGCCTGTCAATTCCTGTAGTCTGCCACTCAATAAATTCTGTTCAGCCGAACTGAGCGTTTGCGCGGTTGTGACTTCTGCGGCAAG
>JANMSG010000642.1:0-24936 GCA_031389065.1 Acidobacteriota bacterium
TTGATGACGCAAGCCTCTTTCAACAGCCATTTCAACATCTGCCAGATTAAAAGGTTTGGTGACATAATCGAAGGCGCCTCGACGCATGGCATCAATGGCGCTTTGAATATTGAGATTGCCTGAAATAAATATAACCGTAGGACTATCTTCAGATTTTTTGATTACTTCCAGTAGTTCCAGCCCGCTCATCCCTGGCATCATGATGTCAGAGAGGATTAAGTCGAATGGCTCCTCTTTAAACACTTCCAAGGCTTCGGCCGCACAAGAAGCGGTTTTGCATTCGTAATGATCAGAAAAAAGAGAATAGAGTACAGATAAAACATTGGGCTCATCATCAATAATTAAAATCTTCGGATGCCCGTTTTGTTGTTGAAGATAATCGGGAAGAATTAAATTTGACATAAGTCATTCCTATCTGATATTTGGCATCGTTAAAATGTGGACAAGCAAATCTATCAGATTGTGTACGAATCCCACCTGTTATCGTGGGAGAGGGGGGCCTACAAAACTATAAATGCGGTAATTAATCAACCAGATAATATACGAAGCCCATAGTATTACAAGAATCAGAATTTTGCAAAAGTAATTACCGCCAATACAAATACTGGGTCAAGCAATAGCGCTGGGGTATTCAATTCCCGCCTTGTATGAGAAGGAGTGCTTCATTAAAGTATGGCTAGGAATCGGTTCAGTTAGAGTGGGCGGATCGTACCAGATATGAGGCGAATTGAATCCATCTCAATCTACCAGATCCGCAAAATTGGAAGCGATTGGGCTTAAGTCTTTCTCTTTATTTCTATCTGATTACTCGCTCAAGTGAGTGGCAATTGATGACAAAAAAATCAGCAGCCTCACTTTTTTAGCACCATCAAATCGTCAAAGAAAATCACCCAAAACGACTACTGACCTTCAACAAAATCAAATTTGATATAACTGCTGGCGTCTCCTGTCACAATAAGAAAATCGCGTCCGCCAATTTTCACGCGCGTCACACCCTCTGGCTTCATCTTCTGATCCAATTTGGTTATTTCCTGCGGGGCGGCATCCGGTTTGGAGAAATCTGTTTCACCTGTCCATTCATAGAGCGCAAAGTCTTTCGTTTCTCCCTGTGCCGTTGAACCCGCGATGATGATAAAAACTCCGCCGCGAGTATCAAATTCAATGTCGCGTATGGCTAAGCCGCCGAGCGGTATTTGAATGACTGGTTCCGCAATCAAGTTTTGAGTTGTGAAAGCCCCGCGCGGATCACGCAATTTAATTGGCACTAATAATGCATTGCCGTTTACAGTTGGCGAGCGAAGGCCGAGTATCAAACGATTGTGAACGGCGTCCCAAGCCATCCCTTCGATATTGATACCGCCCGCGTTGAAAGCCAATCCTGCTGCGGCTTTAAGTTCCGCGACGTTTTCTATTAAGAACTCGCGAATGCCGGTCATTACTTCCGGCTGCCCTTGCAAAGATTGCGTGCCAGGGTCTAAGGCAAAACGTATCAGGCAATTTTTGTCGCCCACCGTAGGAAAGGAAAGGGAACTCATCACATAAAAGAACGAGCCGCCAAAAGCAATACTTTCAGGGTCTTCGACGAGAGCGCCAAATGGTATAGATTTGATGGGTCCTACCTGTTTCCCTGATTGATCAAGCTGCATCCAGAAAATATCTTTGGACTTTGAGTTATCTACAAAGTAGATGCCGTCTGTGTTAGGAACTTGAATCGCGCCTGAAGCCTCAAAGGTTCCGCCCTGAAAAGGTATTGCCGGAGATGGAGCAGCAAGTTTGAGCTTCAGTTTTTCTCTTTTGATCGGATCGATAGGCGGAATATTGGTGTTGGTGGTTGGACTACTGGGTGAACTGTTTGAACGCATAATCGTGATGGTTAAAACGACTGTCAAAATCGCGCTCATCACGGTAGCTAAAATTCCGCCAATGGCTCGGATATAAGCGGCCTTGACTCTTTCCCGGTTCTCTTTCTCTTTCTCTTTCTTCTTTTTCTTTCTTGCTTTCTCGTCGGCTTCATCTTGCGCAGTGGAACCGTCCGTCACCAACTCGCCACCCGGTACTGGCAGGGTGGACGACTCTTTAGGCGTTGGTGAAGGAGTTTCGTTTGGCGGCTGATGTTGAGGAGTACCGGCTGGTGGTTGGATGCCTTGCCCTCCTTCTTCCGAAAATGAATTGCCAAATCCTGCGCGTTTGCGAATCTCTTCCAGGGCTTGTGGGGATAAAATCGCTGTGACATTTTCCGGAGTCTCAATTGAATTTCTGAAGGTCCAGACCGTTTGCCCCATCTGTATGCTGTCGCCGTGTTTTAGGGTGCGGGCATGCGTTGTCAAGCGTTCACCATTTACAAAAGTGCCATTACGACTGCCTAAATCAACAATGCTGTAGCCACCATCCCGATTGAGAATAATCGCGTGGGTATTACTGACGGTTGGGTCGTTTATGATAATTTGATTGTGCGGAGCTTTGCCGATTTCCGTTTCGTGCCGGCTAATTGAATAGGCAACCTTTTCACCTGTAGGCAAAACTCCAACAAGTTTAGGCCCGTAATGAATATCTATTTTCTCAATGATCTCGCCAGCCGTGGCTAGCTGCACTTCAACATTAGGATTCACTCGCCTTTTTACTTCATTGACGGCTGAAACATCTGTTGGATCAGATACCGCCAAAGTCAATTGCTGTGGTGTTTCTGCAACCGGAAATATCCAGGATTTATGCGCAAGTTTAATAGGAAACTTCGCAGCTAAGACTTCATCTATCTTGGCGTCGCGCAAATTGACAATTGGGAGATGAAATATGCGACCCATCAAATCGCGTAACTTTTCCTCATTAACCAGTTTTTCCTCGACCATCGCGCGATACAATCTGCGACCTTTGGCGGCGGGACCGCGAAGATTACCGACATCGTTTTGAGTTAAGAGATTTTCGCCAACGGAGGCAAATGCCAGCGAGTCTTCGGTTAGCGGAAGCGGCGCACTTTGTGTTAGGGCGGTTATGTCTGGCATTTCAATCATGCCGGTTTCACTATGGTTTGCAAGCCTGAAGGTCAACTTGGTGACGCCCATCCCAATCACATCGCCATGATTCAATTTCACTGTGCTTGTTATGCGCTTGCCATTGAGAGAAGTGCCGTTGCGACTGCCTATATCGCTGAGAGTGTAGCCACCATTTTCAGCGCGAAGAACAGCGTGTGAAGTTGATACGGCGGGGTCTGCAACGACAATGTCATTGCGCGGTCCCTTGCCAATTTGAGTTTCGACCTTTTTAAGTTCACGGTCAAAAACATCGCTCGAAGGAAGCACGATGCGAAGCATTGCTTTTTGCGGAGCGGATGCGTCTATTGGGGGAGCTGCCTGGGTAATGTCCACCATATCAATGACCACGGTCTGATTGATGGGAGGCTGCGACAGTTCATTTAAGTCAATCGGAGTTTGTACATCAAGGGTCTGCCCCTCTTCAGGTGAAACGATGGAACCGGGAGTTTCCAGTTCAGTAGACACTGGTGGCAAGGACACGCCAAGCGATTCGTAATAATTGCGGACATCTGTGCCACAACGATTGCAAAAGCGTTGGCCGTCACGGGCGAGAGGCGTATTACACTGCGGACATTCAAAATTCATAGTTAATGGGCTTCCGCTCAAATTAAAACAAAGTTTGTATTATAAAGCTAACTGCCGAAGCTCTGGCCTATTTATGCCTTTTCACAAAGGCTTTACCCAACCGCTACTGCACACGCCCGGTCAAAAATTGAAAGCCGAGATAGCGCGGAGTATAGCTACTCATTTTTCCAAATGCAAGAAAGCATAACAACCTGATTGATGTCTTGCCTCGATGGTGTTCAGCTATGGATTCATTCTTATTTCAATCTATCAACGACTCTGCTTAAGTTTGACTCTGCTGCAAACGGTCATGTATCTTGAGGCGAACAGCAAATTATGAAAAACATCATCGTTGGAACGGCAGGTCACATCGATCACGGTAAAACCGCTCTGGTCAAAGCCCTCACGGGCATAGACGCAGATCGTCTCAAAGAAGAAAAACAACGAGGCATTACGATAGACATAGGTTTTGCCGACCTCTCGATAGGCGATTACCTATTCGGATTTGTAGATGTGCCGGGTCACGAGCGCTTCGTCAAAAATATGCTGGCGGGTGCGCACGGTCTTGATTTGGTTATGCTGATTGTTGCGGCTGACGAATCCGTAATGCCTCAGACCCGAGAGCATTTCGACATCTGCCGATTGCTGCAAGTGAAATCAGGGCTCGTGGCGCTGACGAAATCTGATTTAGTAGATGAAGAGTTTTTGGAACTTGCGCGTGCTGAAGTTGAAGATTTTGTGAAGGGTTCGTTCCTTGAAAATATGCCGATTATTCCGATCAGTTCAAAAACCGGCGCGGGTATTGATGAAATGAAAAACGCGCTGGTCACACTTGCCGCAAACATTCCTCAAAAAACGACTTTTGCGACCCCTCGTCTGCCTGTTGACCGCGCCTTTTCGATCAAAGGTTTCGGCACCGTTGTGACGGGCACGCTCATAGCTGGCGAACTGAAAAACGCCGATGAAATCGAAGTCTTGCCGACCGGTGCACGCACGCGGGTTCGCAATCTTCAAACCCACGGGCGCGATACGGATGTCGCTCGCGCGGGGCAACGCACAGCAGTCAATCTTCAAGGTATCAGTATTGAACAAGCCGCTCGCGGTAGCGTGCTCACACTGGCAGGACGTTTGCGCCCGACTTCGATGCTTGATGTTCACCTTGAATTGCTCGACAGTGCCCTTCGACCACTGCTTCATCGCTCGCGTATAAGACTCCATCACGGAACCATAGAAGTGATGGCGCGAGTCTCCCTGCTTGCGGACGCTTCGGTTGCCGATGGCGATTTACAGAATGCCGATCTATCGGAGAAAATCAAGCCTGAATCAAAAAACAGCAAGCACCAAAACAGATATTTGCAGAAGCAAAAAAGTAATCCACAATCCATAGAACCAGGCAGCGGCGATTTCGTGCAATTGCGATTAGAAGAGCCTATCGCTGCCTTACCCGGCGACCGCTTCATCATTCGCAGTTATTCGCCACAAATCACCATTGGGGGGGGAGTGATTTTAGACGCGCTTCCTGAAAAACATCGCTTGCGGGATGCGAAGGCGCGCCCGGCTCTGGTGAAATTGAGGAGCGCAAATGATTTCATCAGCCGCGCAGCGATCTTCATAGAGATGGCTGGTGAAGGAGCGATGACTGCCACAGAGATTGCAGCGCGGACCGGCGCAACCGATTCGCAGATAGCCGAAATAGCGACGACACTTAGGCAATCAAAAAGTGTTGTTGAAATTTCTCCCGCGCCCTTGATGTTGATTGCCACCAGGGCTTTTGAAGCGCTTGCATCACAAGTAATAGAAATGCTCCGAGCCCACCACAAACGTGAGCCCTTATCACTCGGCGTCAGCCGTGAAGAGGTGCGTGTGCGTATTTTCGGCACACTCAAACCGGAAATATTTCGCGCCGTAATTGCTTATCTGGCAGATGAAGGAAAGGTGGTTGCGGAACGTGACGCTCTGCGAATGGCTTCACATAAGCCCGCACTTACCGGCGCTGATGCAGACACCAAACAGGCTCTGGAAGCCGCTTTCAAGGCGGCGGGCTTGCAGGCAGGGACGCTCGACGAAATTGCTGCGGCAACCAAGGTGAATATGAATCTCGCTAAAAAATTTTATAGCTTGCTGATCGCCGAACGGCGTATCATACGAGTTGGCGATTTCGTTTTTCATGTTGATGCGATTGAAGAGTTGAAAGCTCGCGTTCTGGCTCACAAATCCATCAGTTCGAAAATAGATGTTGCGGTGTTCAAAGAGATAACCGGCGGACTGACGCGCAAGTACGCGATACCGCTTCTTGAATTTCTTGACCGCGAACGCGTCACTCGCAGAATCGGAAACGAGAGAGAAATTCTTTGATAGGAGTATTGGGACTCGTTATTGGTTTTTGTACTTGTTGTTATAAACACCTGCACAAGCATCCATGATATTTTCTACTTTTCAAATGCGAATTTCGAGTAACCAAAAACGAAATAGAAAAGGTTTTTTATGAAAGCAAAGCAATTCAAAATTATTATCGCTTCTTTTTTTTTATTCGCTCTTTGTGTTGTCGTCACAATCGGCGGGCAGACAAAATCTAAGAGTAAAACAACCAAAGAGACTGTGACTATTCAAGCTGCTGAGGGAGATAGCGTTGCCGCTGCCGAGTTCTTGAAGAAGTGTTCGGTGTGTCACAAGACAGATGGGCGAGGTGGCAATGACGTTCCCGATTTTACCAACCCAGCGTTTCATAAAACCCGTTCGGATGCGCGACTCGCTGCTTCCATAACAAAAGGACTTGGGGCGATGCCTGCATTCAAACAGACACTCAAACCGGCTCAAGTGAAACAACTCGTCCGTTACATTCGCGAATTTCCGGCTCGCGCCGCGATGCCTGAAAAAACAGCTGTTGAAACGAAACCTATCGCTACTTCTGGGGAAGGCTTGTTGGAACGTGCTCTGAAAGGGCAAGCACAGATTATTGACTTAACGCACTCGCTTAATGATAAGGCTCCGACATTTGGCGGCGAGCGCGATGCTTTTCGATATGAAAAACTTTCGGACCTAAAGAAAGACGGCGTCGCGAGCGGCGCTTTCCGCATTCCCGAACATTTCGGAACCCATGTTGATGCGCCAGCTCATTTCATCGTCTGGAAAGAGACCATCGAAAGAGTCAAAGTGAAAAAACTTATCGCTCCAACTGTCGTTATAGATATCCGTTCAAAAGTCGAATCGAATGCCGATTACCAACTTACAGCTGCAGACATTTTAGAATTTGAAAAGGGCGGTGCAATTCCAGAAGGTGCGGCAATTTTGTTGTTGACCGGATGGGATAAACGATACAACGAGCCTGAAAAATATCGCAACGCAGATGCCAATGGAGTGCTGCACTTCCCGGGTTTTTCCGAAGAAGCGATCCAATATTTGTTAAGAAATCCAAAGATTGTCGCCTTAGGTATAGACACGCTTTCGATTGATTTTGGGCCCTCGAAAAATTTTCAAGGACATAGAATTTCACACGGCAGCGGATTGTATCACATAGAGAATATGACGAATTTGGATAAATTGCCGACGCGCGGGGCGGTAATTTTTGTAGGAGTTTTGCCAATAGAAGGCGGCTCTGGCAGCCCCGCTCGCGTCATCGCAATCGCGCCATAGAAATGTCTATTTGCCTTGACTGTTTGTGAGTTGGGCAATAATACTATCACTCCATTTGTATAAGGAATTGTTCTATGGCATTGAAACGCGATGTAATAGGTTTGAATGGTTCTGCTTCAGCAAAAGCTGTTACGACGACGAAACCAAAAACAAGTAATTCATTGGCTAACGGCCAAAATAAATTAACTGAATCAGAAAAATCATCCCTGAATGGCAGCTTACAGGCTGGCAAAGAAGTCGAATCATTTTTTGATCTTATTATAGAAGAACTTGCCGCCTTGCGAACACGCGCAGAGATTGACTCGATTGAAGCGGCTTCACAATTGATTCTTGAACGCGAATCATCTGGGGGGCGCGTTCACGTCACAGGGATAGGAAAATCCGAACACATCGCGCGTTATGCCGCCTCACTGCTTTCCAGCACAGGCACCTCCGCATATTTCCTTCACGCGACGGAATGCGTACACGGCTCTGCCGGACAGGTACGCAAAGAGGATGTGATTATTGCGATCTCAAACAGCGGTTCAACTCCTGAGTTGATTCACGCAGTTGAAGTGTTGCGCGATTTCGGTGCCAAAGTTATATGCGTTTCAGGGCAACCGAAATCGAAACTTGCCCGCATGTCCGAGGTCTTTTTATATGCGGGCGTTGATAACGAAGGCGGATTGCTCAAAATCGTTCCACGCGCCAGCATCATGGCGAAGATTTATGTGTTTTGCGCTTTGTCTGTTTCGCTTGAATCGCACAAAGGGCTGACATTGGAGCAATACGCGCAATGGCATCCCAGTGGCGCACTCGGACGAATGGCGCGCGGTGAATAATTGGCAACACACGTGTCAATTTTATTTAATCGCCACAATCTCGAACGAAAATTTCAACTCATCTTTTACTTTGATGGTGCCACCTGCTACTGAAACGGGCTTGATTTTGAACTCGCTTTGTCGCAAGGCAAACTCACCTTTTGACCGTAAGGTATTTCCGCTCATCGTCATTTGCCCTTTGAACCAGATACTTTTGGTGATTCCGTGCAGAGTTAAATCACCCCAGATTTGAATATCATATTGCCCATCGGCTGTCTTGTTGGCGCTGATATTCGTGCTTTTGAAAACGATGTTGGGATATTGCCCTGTCTCAAGCACCTCAGTGCGCATTTTGGTTTCGATTTCCTTTTTATCGTTTGCGCTAACCTTGTCAAGAACCGCCAGCGAATCCGCTTTGATGGACATCTGCAGGGAAGCAGGCGCAATGGAGTTGGGCGTAATGTTGGTTTCGCCTGTGAATTCGCGAATCGCTATGGTGTGATTGTGACCAAATGTCGAAAGCAACCCACCAACTAAGGCGCGAACAATAAATTTGCTCTGCTCCGAATCAATCCGATAACTCACGTTGGCGGATGTGTCTGAGATACTCTCCGGCGAAGGGTTTTCGGTAATCATTTTCAACGAATTGTTTCGCGCATCTGCTTTCAATGAAATATTCGGAGCAATGAAAATGAAAAGAAAAAGGAGAGAAATCGTGAGCCCTAAAATCTGAAAAGAGCGTTTGTGAAAAACCATAAATAGTAAACCTCCAAATCTAATGCTCAAAATATTATGCGGATAATGTTTGCAAAAACAAAGGTCTGTGAGGCGTCGGGCGAAAGAGGAAAAAATCTGAGACTGCGCTACCAGGTGGCTGAGTGCGGATGGTGACCTTTGTCAGCGGTAACACAGTCTCAGAAAAAACAACCAGGGATTCAAGCTAGTTGCAGAAGGAGGACAAATGAGACGAGAATCACGGTTTGCCGTCATTTTCAAAAGTCTCAATGTTCCTTAATAGGAATGCCGACGAAGTGAGAAAGTCGGAATAATTTTGTACTCGCTTGGTTATTCGCTCTACTACAACGGTTTTAAATAAGAAAGAGGATGCTCAAAAAAAATGACTCATAACGATGCGGATTCCCGATCTCAAAACGTGAAATGGTATTTAATGGTGGGTCGCCATGAATCTTTGGTAAACAGTAATTGCAAGATTAACTCTTTGCTTGAATCGAATAGCTATCAGGTTGTTACTTTGACTGGAGCGCGGGTCATAATTGGACGCATTGTGAAGATGCTATAGCAGGCGGGCTGGTGTTATCTTTCCATCTTGAAGCGTTATTCAATCGAGCGGTGAAAACCTTTTCTCTGCCCAGACAAAGTGACACAGGGTTTTGTATGTCTGTCGTTCAAAATAGATTCATCTACGCTCGATTGAATGACGCCTCCTGGCAACTTTGCAGCAAGTCGGTTTAAAGTCTGAACCGTTTGCGGTAGCGGGCGGGTACGCCTATTGATACCAGGTCACTACCACTCGCTGTACTGACTTGTTGCTCACTTAATATCGTTCACCGACTGTGCAAAAGAACGCTGATAAACCCCTATGTAGATCAATTTTTTGCACAGTCGGCGAAAACTCAATGACTCAAATAATATCCTCTAAAAAACTCCGGGCATTGCAAGAGGAGAGGCGAAGATGAAAACGTCTTCTCTTGCTTACGTTCTAGAATTTTACTTCAATCGCATTGTCGGATCACCGAATAAAATCCAGGAACTGCGAACATCCACATCATCTGTCATCGCTTTTGCTCTCATCGCAGCTTCACCTATGGTTATTCCTGAACCCGGATTCATAAAAACCAGACGATAGAATTCTTGATTAACCGGAGCCTGTGCAGAAGCAAAGGTCAACGCCGATGATCCCCAAGCCGCAACAGCGCCTCCTTGAGGAGCTTTGAGCAATGATTCGGAAAGACCTTGCATCACAGGGTCTTGGAAATAACCGTTCAGACAATTCATCGTTATGACCATCGGCAAGCCTTCCATGTTATGAAGATTCATGGCATCTGTATTTGAGAACAAATTGCCGCGCCAGAGATTAACAGAGCCGTGACCGGCATAGTTGACGATTCTTGGTCCGCGATTGAAATTCTCCATGATGGCAGTTCTTGCCTGGCTATCACTCATTTGGCTACGCTTTACGAAAGTGACATTTGATTCGGGAGGCAACAAGGATACCAAGTCTTGGTTTTCCCCTTCAAAGTCGTAAACATCATTAATGTCCGATACCATCAACACCTCTTTTGATGGAGCAGCTTTTTCATAGGCGAGAATCTTGCCAACCATGGTGTCGGCTTCGGCTTGATTGCAAGCAGGTAAGCGACCAACAGCAATGTCAGAAATGCTGTCCTCATTAAAATCTGCAAACCAATCGTCGGTTGCCGATTCAAGGAAAAGAGAGTCCACCAACTTTGTCGGCACGAGGTCGAAATCACCGCGCCCTAAATAATTTTTCGGGTCAAAGCTTGAGTCACCAAAAAACAAAACATATTTGACGGGTCGCTGCCAATTGGTATTTGCATAATAGAGAAAGTCCTTTACGGCTTGCGGATTTTTTTGTCCGAAACTGAATTCGTCATAAATATCTTCAATGTTAACTATGGATGTTGAAAGTCCTTGAGATTTCCTTAGCTCTTGCAGAACTTCTGCGGAAGAGAAGAAGTCTTTGTTCGCAATGATCACGAAATCTGCTCCTTGCGAGGTGTTTCTCAAATCGGAAGGTGAATCGAGAGAGAGTTGCGCAACCCTGCTGAAGCGGTTTTGGGTCATTGCCATCAATTCTTTCGGTCCGCTACCGGGTACGACTAATGAGATGCCGAATTCAATGGAGCCATCTTTCTCCGATTTACGATTTACCAATTGACCACTCAACTTCTGAACCGATGCATTATTGGTCACATCAAAAACCTCTATCGCGTCATTTGTGAAGCCCCAAATCGTGAATGGTTGTTGGCTATTTGCGAGCAGTCTCAAATAGTTATTATCGGCTGTGTAGGTGTGCTGATAAGTCAGGCGAATGGCATTAACCAGACTGATGTCGCTGTTGCCTCCAAGAGGCGTAAGCGTAACCACATTTTCCCCTTCATTCAATAATGAAGTGGGAACAGAGAAGGTTGCTTCTCCTAAAAATTGACCAAAGTATTCCAATTGACCTACGGCGTTGCCATTCACTTTAACCTCAACCGTATGATCATACCAGGTAACGCCTTGCAAAGAGACTTGAAGAGTGGCGTCTTCTTTTGCTGATAAATCAAGGTGTTTGGGGGTAAGTGTTTGATTGAGCGGTAGTCTGGCAATAACGGCGCCAAAAAAGTTTTCGGTATTGCCATTTAAGAGTGAAGAAAAATATATGGTTTTGTCTCGTCTCTCAACGCTAAAAGGAAAATTTCCGCCCTCGCTTACAGATGCCGCAGAAGGAACAGTTGTCAAACGTAGACCGTTAGTTTTCCCTTCAACCAGCCAATAGACGTGTGAATTTGAGAATGCCGAATCTATGCCTTGTCCGTAAAATTCCAGAGAATCGTTGGAATTTAACTTCCCGTCTTTCTCCCCTCTGACAATAATTGCTTGCGGGTTGTTATCTGCATATACCTGCAATTTTCGCGGATCAACAGAAGGGTTCAAACCTGCTGCAAGTAATTCAGCTTGAGAAATCGAGTACCAACCTTCTTGCTTTATTGTAAATTTCAAAGTCTTTGTTGTAACCGGCGGTGCTTGTATTGTCGCAGCCAGCAAATCCGGTCGCAGCAGTTTGGCGCGTGATTCGACTGGTGAAGAGTCCCTAACGCTTTGACCTTGCGAAACAAAAGCAATGGTTTGATTGGTTTCAGAAGAGATGAAATTATCTTGCGATCTTTGCACTGTAAAAGGCCCTTGCCAGGTGGAATAGCCATTGAGGTCTACGGCTTCAAGCCAATAGGTTGCAGATTCGTTCGCGAAAGAATTGTCCAACCACTCATAAGAATGACTGGATAAATCCGCAGCATTAGAACTGATCGTGAGAACCGAATTGGTTACCAATTGTTGGTTAATCAGTAGGTGCGAGCCATTCTCATCTCGATAAATATTGAAGCCCAGATTATTAACTTCAGAATCAGTTTTCCATTTTATCAAGGCACTGGAACCATTCCCGACAGCCTCAAAAGCACTCACTTTGATACGAGGAGGAGCGACCTGTCTTTGACCTCTTTTCTTGAAGGTTGATGATTGGGCGTTCGCAATATTAGTCGCAAAGGACAAGAGAAATACTAATAAGAGCATCGTAGATGTTGCTTTTTTCTTCGTATCAACATTGAAATTACTACTCTGAGCAAACGATATTGATTTCTGTAGATCTGTAAATATTCTTGAAACAGTGTGAGGAGAAAGTATTATTCTTGCCATGATTTTTGAGACTCCAACCTTATATTAAATTTATTCAAGAGGTCCTGCTGAAAATTGACTTGAAAGAAAAACGAAACTAACAAGACAACCGCTCCTTGGGCAATATCCGTGCCACTTGCGACAAAGTGCGAACAACCAGCTAATTTTTAGCAGGAACAAATCTGACGCTATCAATTTGGGGAAGGGGTGTTATCGAATAAAAGATTTTGCTGTTTCCGCTAGAAATGTAAAAAGCGAAAAGTTTACCAGCCGCGTTATTGAATGGGGATTGATTGTGGATTTTAACACAATTGGAGCAGGACAAAAGTAGGGGTGATATTTTGCCAGCAAATGCGTGCTGGCTTAAAGCAAGGGTTTAACGGACAATGAAAGGTCATGCAGGATTCACCAAAAAAGATCGAATTGCTCGGAATGACTCAAGAGGAACTGCAAGAATTTATGCTTGCGCTTGATGAAAAACCTTTTCGCGCCCGCCAACTCTACACAAACATCTATCGCCGTCGCATGACCAGTTTCGAGGAGATGACGGATTTGCCAAAGACACTCCGCCGAATTTTGAACGAACACGCGGTCATTACTCAGACAAGCATCGAAAGCGTCTTTTCGGCAACCGACGGCACCAGAAGGTATCTGCTCAGGTTAAGCGACGGACGCGAAGTTGAATCTGTTTTTATGCCTGAAGAACACCGCGACACAATCTGTATTTCAAGCCAGGTCGGTTGCCCACTCGCCTGCGATTTTTGCATGACAGGGGTTGTCGGTTTGAAACGCAATATGACGGCTGGCGAAATCGTGTCGCAGATCGTGATTCTGCTAAACGATGTTTATGGCGAAGGATTGGAAACGCCGCACGGTACAAATATTGTGATGATGGGAATGGGCGAACCATTTCTAAATTATGACAACGCGATGAAATCCATACGTCTGTTCGCCTATGAAGAAGGACTAAATATCGCGCCGCGTCGTGTGACGCTTTCAACTGCAGGAATTGTTCCGCGAATTTATGATCTGGCAAAAGAGGAGATTCGCCCGCGTCTTGCTATTTCGCTGACGGCTGCCAATGATGAATTACGCAATCGCCTCTTTCCGATCAATCGTAAACATCCATTAACGGAATTGATCGAAGCGTGTCGCGTTTATCCTCTAGGCGAGCGCGAGCGATTGACTTTTGAATATGTGATGTTGAAAGACGTAAACGACAGCGATATAGATGCCCGTCAACTGGTGAAGTTGTTAGCGAACGTGAAAGCGAAAGTGAATTTGATTCCGCACAACCCCGCGCCAGAGTTGCCTTATCTTTCCTCTTCGATGGAACGCATACTGGCATTTCAAAAGATACTGGTTAGCGCAGGCTTACCAGCCTTTATACGTCGCCCGCGTGGACAAGACATTGCCGCCGCTTGCGGTCAACTCGCGGCGCGTCATGAAGCCAGCGTGTAAAGAAAAGAGGGATGAGAATTTCCGGCGATGCTGTTTTTGGATTCCTTTATTTTATGAGGACAGAAAAACTTCGCGAAAATTTGCTCGTTCATCATTCGTACTGTACTTTCTGCATACCCAATCCTGAAAATAGCATCACCTGCAACATGTAAAACCGAAATTAAGAAAAACAAATTCCATAAAAGGTGTAAGAAGAATGTAAAAAAGCAATCTGCCAAATCCACTTCAATCTTAACAACTGCTGGTTAATTCTTTTAACAGTGGCGACACCTGAAGTGTCTGACTTTTACACGTCGCCTAAAATCATCTTGGCAATGGTTTGCAGTTGCATGTTCGACGTGCCTTCGTAAATCTTGCCGATCTTGGCATCACGATAATACTTTTCGGCGGGATAATCTTTCGTGTAGCCGTAGCCGCCGTACAGTTCTACGACTTGCGAGGTGACATGTTCGGCGACTTGCGAGGTGAATAGCTTCGCCATAGCCGCTTGCATGACATAATCCTGACCCGCATCTTTCAAGCGCGCCGCGTTATAAACCATCAATCGCGCTGCTTCCAATTCGGTGGCGATTTGCGCGATTTGAAATTGAACACCTTGAAAACTCGCAATCGCCTTGCCGAATTGATGACGCTCTTTCGTATAATTTACGCCACAATCAAGTGCTCCTTGCGCCAGTCCTACCATCTGCGAGCCTATACCTATGCGGCCTTCGTTCAACGTTTCGATAGCGATTTTGTAGCCTTTGCCGACTTCACCAAGCACATTTTCTTTCGGCACAATGCAGTCTTCCATGATTAATTCGCAAGTCGAGCTTGCGCGTATGCCCAGCTTATTTTCCTTTTTACCGACAGTGAACCCTGCGAACTCTTTTTCGACGAGAAACCCTGTGATGCCGCGATAGCCTTTTGACAAATCAACGTTTGCGAAGACGATAAAGAGTCCTGCTTCGTTGCCGTTGGTAATCCAGAGCTTATGTCCGTTCAAAACATAATGGTCGCCTTTATCTTCAGCTTTGGTGGCAAGACCGAAAGCATCGCTTCCAGAACCTGCTTCCGATAGCGCGTATGCCCCGACCGTATCGGTAGATAGTCTCGCAAAGTATTTTTTCTTCTGCTCTTCGTTGCCCCATAGCAGGATGGCATTGTTGACCAGGGTGTTTTGGACGTCAACAATCACTCCTGCTGAAGGGTCAACGCGCGAGAGTTCTTCGACGGCGAGGATTGCGTTGAAAAATGTTCCACCTTGACCGCCATATTCTTCCGGAATGCCTATGCCCATCAATCCTAAATCGAATAATTGTTGCAGGAGGTCTTGAGAAAATTTGCCTTGTTCATCCATCTCTGCCGCTAGAGGGCGAATCTCTTGTTCAGCGAATTCGCGAACCGATTGTTGAAATAAAACCTCTTCGTCGGTAAGTGTCGTCAACGGACGGGGAGTGTTTTCAAAAGCTTGTGCTGCTGATTGTGACATAGTAAAGATCTCCTAGAAAATGAATGGTGATTCAGTCCTCAATCTAACATGCTCAGAGGTGTGTCGCAAGTTTCCGTCACTATGCTAAAATCGAAGTGAAAATGCAGCATACCAAAATGATAGAATCGCAATTGTTATTGAACTTGCGGCAAATGATGAGCGTAGATAAAGCGAGAATTTTGAATTCAAGTGTATAGCCGCTCAACAAAAATAAAATGGCTCGGGGAGTAAATCATCGAAGCCTGATTTGAAAGATGGAGGAGATATGTATTGTTCGACTTGTGGCGCATCGGCAACTCCCGGATTGAGATATTGCAAAGGCTGCGGCGAAAGGTTTATCGAAACGAATCCGCTGGCTGAAACTGCGCCATCACCTGTTCCTACCAGAATAGGCGGTGCCGCTTGGGCGATAGCGATGGCGACGACAGCCATAACGCTCGGCGGCTTGGGCATCGTCTTTTCGCATGTCGAAGATATTGTTTCGCCGCGTGGGGGGACAAATATTCCGCGTCATCCTGGCGAATTTATCCCTATATCTATCGTGATGACTGTCTTTGGTACGACAGCGGTTTTCTTCATCGTTTTTATGTTGATTCGGTTGTTCATACGGTTGATGAATTTACCGCCGGAACCATCGCGCTCTGCAAAAAATAAACAACCAATTATCAATCAATATAGACCAACACATATGAATGTACCTACCCCTCCGCAAATCCAGGCTCCACCGATGTCTGTTCCAAGCGTAACTGAACATACGACGCGAAACTTTGACCCGGTATATTCGAGAGAGCAGGGCGAGAGAAAATGACGAATTTCTCCTGATACCGAAAACAAGGAGGCAAATATGTTTTGTAAGGATTGTGGTTTTGAAAACGCGAAAACCGTTCTGTATTGCAAACGTTGCGGCGCACAACAAAAGCCTGACTCGTTTAACAAGAAGCAATCTGACCTGTCAGGGAAATTCTTAACCACCATCGGAACCGTGACGATGACAGGGTTTGCCCTAGCTCTATTTGCTCTCTTGCGGATGTCAAAAGGCAATTCACCACCCCAGTTTTTATTTGTCATATCGGTTCTCAGTATCGTGGCAACCGTAGCCATTGATGCATCGCTCGTCTGGCTTCTGCTTAAACTTCTTAAAACCCCTCAAGAAATTGACCGATTCCCATCTGCGCAAGTGGAGCCTGTGATGAACCACCAAAATTACTCGCGTCTTTCTGAACCACCAATCGGCGTGTCGAGCGTCACAGAGCACACGACGAGAAACTTTGGGCCGATTCCATCAATGGAACAGAAGACGGGAGAGTAGGGTATTGGTTCATTTTCAGAAGCGGTGATGAGAGTTTGGGGGCTTCGCATTTTTGTGGATTGTTTCGAGCAGAGAAAAGCCGCTTGAGAGCGGAACTCCAAACTTTTTCAAAGGAGGCGATGATGTTTTGTTCGGGTTGCGGCTACGAAAACATACAAGGCGTGAATTACTGTAAACAATGCGGGGTGAATGTAACCCCTGCCCCCTCAAAACCTGCTTCGCCCTGGCTTGTAGGGATTTTTTTAGCGGTCATCGCTTTTATTACGGTTGCAGGTTTTACCGCGCCGATGGTGATCTTGGCTGAATTGTCCGGGAAAGGATTTGATCATAACTCCTTGATGCTAATGTCTTTCTTTTTCTTGATGGCGACAATCCTCATAGATGGTTTACTGATCCAACTTTTGTCTCGCTTGCTGGGCTTTTCAAAACAGGCAAGACAGGAGGCAAAGCACATCGTCACATCACAGCCTAAGTACACGACTAGCGAACAACACCATCAACAATTGTCTGAGCCACCCCTCTCTATGCCCAGCGTAACCGAACACACGACCCGCAACTTCGAGCCAATCATTGCTAGAGAGCAGCGCCACAAAGAGACTTCTTAATTGCTTGAAAAAATAGGGGGAGTCGGGGGGTGAGGGAATAGGGGATTTATCCGTTTGATCGAAATACTCAATTCTTATATGGAGACCTTGGAAAGAAAAAATCAACCTGATGCTGGCTACTGAATTCTTCTCCCCCACTCCATTCTGGTTCGCAATGTCAGGAACATTTTCAACATCACGTCAAGCGAGCGAATTTAAGCAACACATCTTGGATCACACGGAGAACAATTGATGAATGTCGTAGAACTCAAGAAGGTTTCAAAGCGATTCGATGAGTTTATAGCGGTCAATGATTTATCTTTTGAAGTTAAACAGGGAACCATCTTCGGGTTTCTTGGTCCCAATGGCGCCGGGAAAACAACTACAATCCGCATGATTGTCAATATCACTGCGCCAGATGAGGGAGAGATAAAAGTATTAGGCCAACACGTTTCGCCTGCGATTCAACAACGCATAGGATATTTACCGGAAGAACGCGGCCTCTACAAAAAAATGAAAGTTGGCGAGCAGTTGATCTTTTTCGCCAATCTCAAAGGCGTTAAATCAAGCGAAGCCGCCAAGCGCGTTGATACCTGGCTGGCGCGAATGGAACTCTCCGAGTGGAAAAATAAGACGCCCATAGACCTGTCAAAGGGTATGCAGCAGAAAGTTCAACTGATTGCGACCGTGCTGCACGACCCAGACTTTTTAATTCTCGATGAACCATTCTCCGGTCTTGATCCGGTCAGCACAGAATTACTCAAAAACGTCATTCTTGATTTGAAAAAGCAAGGCAAAACAATAATTTTTTCTACTCATCAGATGGAACAAGTTGAGCAGATGTGCGATGACATCTGTTTAATCAATCGCTCAAAGAAAGTGTTAGGCGGGAGCCTGAAAGACGTGAAGCGAAGTTTCGGACGCAACACTGTGAGAGTTGATTTTGATGGCGATGCCTCTTTTTTGTCCGATGATTTAGTCAAGAAACATAGTCGTTTCACGAATTATTCGGAAGTCACGCTTCAAGACGGAGTAGATTCTCAGGATGTGCTGCGTCGCGCCATTGCGGCAGGCGTGCGCGTGAATCGTTTTGAATTGGTTGAACCGTCATTGAATGACATCTTCATTGAATCTGTGAAAAAGACGAACGGTGAAAAATGAACAAAATCGGAATCGTAATCAAACGCGAATATTTAACCAGAGTTCGCTCGAAGGCTTTTATCATCGGCACGATTCTTAGCCCCCTATTATTACTGGCTTTAATCTTGTTACCAGGTCTTTTGACAGCCAAAAGCGGTGGCGAACGACACATTACAGTCCTGGATCAAAGCGGCGATACGGGCTTGTTTGACGGCATAAAAAATCGTCTGGATTCTTCCAGCGCTTCATTCGATAACAAGAATCAATTTGGCAATATGCGATTCAGATTGGATCGGGTAGTTGTGCCCCCAGAACAAGATGTCCAGGAAGTGGCGAAAACTTATAACGAGAAAATTGAGAAGGATTCCAATGAAGCATATCTGGTATTGAAAAAAGGCATACTCGAAGAGGTCGCGCCTGAATACACGGCAAAAAATCCCAGCGATCTAGCCGTTGGCAAAATCGAACGAGCCATCAGTTCGGAGATTACCGATAGACGTTTAGCGCAAGCCGGGTTGAAGAAAGAAGAAGTTGAAAAATATACCAAGCCAGTTGATTTAAAGACCTTCAATCCACAAGGCGCACAAGAGAAGGGAATCCCTCGATTTGTGATTGGCATGGTGATGCTCTTTTTTATTTACATGACAACATTGTTTTACGGCATTTTCGTCATGCGCGGCGTCATCGAAGAAAAACAATCGCGCATTGTCGAAATTATTATTTCTTCGATCAGTCCTTTTGAATTGATGATGGGCAAACTCATAGGCATAGGTTTAGTCGGACTGACGCAATACCTGGTTTGGATATTGTCTGCCGTGTTGCTTTCGACCTTGGGCGTTTCGATGTTTGCAAGTCAAGGCGTGAAGATGCCCGATATTCCTGTGAGTTGGTTGGTTTACTTTGTGGTTTTTTTCATTCTTGGCTATTTCCTGTTTGCAACTTTATATGCAATGGTTGGCGCAATGGTCTCCACCGAAGAAGACGCGCAACAGGCACAAATGCCTGTTACACTCCTGATCATTGTGCCTATGTTGTTGTTTGGCTTGGTGATGGCAAATCCTGACAGCACGATTTCGACAGTTCTTTCCATGGTGCCGTTCTTTGCTCCCACGCTGATGATTATGCGAGTAGCGATGGTCAACCCGCCGATGTATCAAGTGGTTGGTTCGATGGTTGGAATGGTTCTGGCGATCATCGTAGCGGTGTGGTTTGTCGCAAAAATTTATCGCGTAGGCATCTTGATGTACGGCAAACGCCCAAGCATTGCAGAACTCGGCAAGTGGATTCGCTATTCCTGATTGATTGCACTCTGTATGCTGTCACACGTTTCAGAGGGTTTTATCCCCTTCACTTCCGTTCATTACGAGAGTCCTGCGCGGCGTCAGGACTCTGCTGTTTATCAACCGAGAAGGTTATGCCCGTATACTGCATCTCTTCCCAAGTCTGTTCGCCCCAGCGCACAGTGGCTTTCGGGTCAGGATTGAACGGATTTGCAGTTGAGTTGTCGTAGTGCGCTCTGGCTTCGATGCGCGTCCCTTTGGGTGCGGCAAGTGGTTTGGCAAACATATAATAGGTCTGCCAGTTAAAATCATATTTCGGAACTGACAAAATGACTTCGGAACGACCATCAGGATAAATCATTCGGTACTCCCAACTCTTGCCACGCAAATGCGTATGTGGAAACAACCCACGAATGTGTGAGTCTTCGTTAAACTGTATCGCTGAATCAATTGCCAGATTGTTGGCGCCAGGCGGGATTGTAAACATGCGATTGATAAATGCGTTGTTGCGAATTTCCTGCTGCGGTGGTTGTTTTGCAAAAATGATTCCGACACTCGATTGGTCTTTGGCTGCCTCACCGTTTGTCGTGTAATGCATTTGAAATATGAGAACCGCGCCAGCTTTAATCTGAAGCGCACTGCCAGGTGATAGAATCATTGCGTTCGTACCGGGCGCAGTCGTGGCAAGTAAGTTTCCAGGTCCTCCGCCTTCATGACGTTGCGAGATTTTCGGAACGACTTGCGAGTATGGCAATGGTCGTGCCCTTGTGCCAGGTTCACGGCAAAAGAGAAGTATATGATGGACGACTCTGCGGGTGCCCGGACGCACCTCAATGGCTTGCACCCACTTATCTTCTGTGAAATTCGTAGGCACCTGAATATATTGGTAATCAATTTCTCCTGATACAGGAACGTCATAAGGCTTCGGCATACTGATGACAATATCCGGTGTGCCGATTTCCCAACCCTCCGTGAATTTCGGAACGGGCGGTAAGTCCTTGGGGTTGCCTTGCACTGCGCCGCCATCGACCCAGCGAATCAATGTGTCCTTCTCTTGATTGCTCAACCGCCGGTCGTTTGAGAAAGTGCCATGTGCTTGCGTCGCGTGCCAGGGCGGCATTTGCCCTGTGGCTACCTGTTCACGAATCGCCTTTGCCCAGGGGCGCACCTCTGCGAAGCTAAGCAGAGACATTGGCGCAATATCGCCAGGGCGGTGACAACTCGCACAGTTCTTGTAGAGAATGAGAGCCACATCTTTTGAGAAGGTTGGTGTCGCAGCCGTTGTTGTCGGAGCCGTACTAATGACACCCAGAGCCAGAGCCATCATGGCAACGCTTGCCGCAACCATCAGTCGAAACTTTCTCATAAATAATGATCTCCCTTTTCAGATTTCAGGATTGTTGATATTCCTGCGTACACATACTTGTTAAAGGCAGAATCAATCATAGCACCGAGTAATTCAAGCGAGAAAGTATGAAGGCAAAGGATCTTGAGAATAAATTTAGAAATTTCCAAATGTCATAGATAGCTGATTCATCAAGCGACTTGCCGTGAACTTGTCGCCGAATGCGTGACGCTGAATTCATGTTGCAATAAAGCATCGAGGGCGAAATTTCCCCCGCATAAAATCAAAGCGACATGGCTATCTTTTGAAAAATTGGCTCGCAAACGCTCGGCCGCAGCCAATGTGCAGGAAGCCGCAGGCTCGGTTAACACTTTCACTCGTTCAAGCAAGAATCGCAAAGCATCAATTGCTTCATCATCACTCACTACTGTTACGCCCTCTAAATATTTTTTAGCTAAAGCTAAGGTTCGTTCGGTGACCGCCTGCGCTCCCAAGGTCTTGGCTATCGAAGTGATTTTCGGCAATTCAACAACACGATTCGCCGCCAGAGCTGATGCCATACTGTCTGCGCCCTTGGTTTCAACGCCCCAGATTCTAACATCAGGTTTGAGTGCCTTGACGGCTGTTGAAACTCCTCCGGCGAGTCCGCCGCCGCCTATGCTTAAAATAATATCTGTAACTTGCGGCAAGTCTTCTAGAATCTCTAAGCCAATTGTCCCTTGCCCTGCGATGACAAGCGGATCATCGTACGGATGTATATAAACCCAACCGTTGGCTTCGTATTGTGGAACCTCTTGAAAACCTTTTGACAAGTTGCTGGTCAAAATAATTTGCGCACCATAATTAGCAGTTGCTTCCAGATAGTGTTGCGGCGTGAATTCAGGCATCAAGATAATTGATTTCAAGCCCAGAGATTTTGCGGCATAGGCTACGGCTTGCGCGTGATTGCCGCCGCTAACAGCGACGATGCCTTTTATTTTTTCACGGTTAGAAAGCGTCAGCGCTTTGTTGAATGCGCCTCTCAATTTGAAAGCTCCGGTCTTTTGAAACAATTCGAATTTTAAATAGAGATTGGTGTTCAGGCGCTCGCTCAAGGTGTGATTTCTCTTCAGAGGAGTTCGCCGAACATATGGCTTGATTCTTCGCGCCGCTTGTTGCACGTCTAAAAGCGAGAGGGGGGAGCAGGAAGGTAAAGAATCAACAACAGTCTGTGTCATCATTTGCGTAGTTTTTCCTTTTTGGATTTTGATTTCACTTTTAGTAGAGATAACTCTTGTTGTAAATCCTGTTTGCTCAGCAAGTCTTTGGTGACCAGAGTTACAACGCGCATAAAAGTTTTTGCGGCGAACGAATGAACAGCGCGTTTGCGTTGCACCACCCAGAGAGTTCGCACCTGGTGAAAATCATTGAGAGGAACAAGAGCCAATTTGCCGCGCTCTATCTCTTCTTGCACACACATCAATGGGACGAAGCCTACACCCAGATTCATTTCAACCATTTTCTTAATTGTTTCGATGGGCGCATTATCAACGATGATGTTGAGCGGCGTTTGTTGTTTCTTGAAGGCTTCAACAAACTTATTTCGCCAGGGCGAAGCAACATCTTCTGCGATGAAAGATTCGTTGCCGAGTTCTTTGATACAAACGCCATCTTTTTTGGCAAGAGGGTGAACGGGACTGGTTATCAAAACCAATTCGTCACGCATAATCGGTGTTGCATCGTATTCGTTGCCTTCGGGAATGTGCGAGAGCAAAGCGATATCGAGCTTTCGCTCATTCAAATCTTGAAGCAGATTATCTGAATTATTACATTTCACTTCAATCTTTACGTTCGGATAATTTTGTTGAAAACAGGATGCAATGGTGGGTAATAAATACAAACTGACGCTTTCGTTGGCTCCGACTCGGAGTTTCCCCATTCGCAGATTGTTCAAATCATCAATTGCTACTAGAGCCTCGCTACGAAGATTGAGCAATCGCAAGGCAAAGTCATAAAGCATCTCGCCAGTGTCCGTTAATTTGACATCCTGACGATTCGCTTTGTCGAAAAGTGGCGAACCAATCTCTTCTTCAAGTTTTCGCAAAGCAATACTGACAGCAGGTTGTGTGCGACCGACACGCTCTGCGGCTCTGCAAACGCTCGATTCATCAACCACCGTAACGAACATTTCAAGTTGCATGAACTCCATAGATTAATCTCCCACACCCGCTAACACTTCGACGTTTGTGCCGACGAAATGGAGCCATTTGTGATAGTGGGAATTCTTGCCACGTACAGCCGCATTGAAAGCTTCTTGAATCTGTTTGGTAACAAAGCCGCATTCTCCGCTACCGATTGCAGCGCCGTCTACTTCTCTTACTGGCGTGACCTCTGCGGCTGTGCCTGTGAAGAAGGCTTCATCGGCACTCAACAAATCATCAAGTTGCAGGTCGCAAACGCGAACCTCGAAGCCCAAATCTTTGGCTAATTCAATTACTGAATCGCGTGTAATGCCTAACAAAATCGAGGAGGATTCATCATTTGTGAAAAGCTTTCCGTCTTTTAATACGAAAAGGTTTTCGCCTGGTCCTTCGGCAATCTTTCCTTCACTATCCAAAAGCAGAGCTTCGTCGAAACCGCGCTTATGAGCATCGCGTACAGCCAATATGGAATTGAGATATTGTCCGCAAGCCTTTGAGGTTGTAGGCATCATTCGCGAATGAAATTTAACCCACGGAGAGACGGTGATCCGCACGCCTTGTTCTTGACTCTCAGCGCCCAGGAGAGGCGCCCAGGGCCAGGCAAGGACGGCTACTTCTACGGGACAATCTTTCGCGTGCAGGCCTAGACTTTGGCTGCCGAAATAACAGATTGGGCGAACATAACAACTCTTGAAGCCGTTGTCTTCAATGACTTCACAAATAGCCTGGGTCAATTCTTCTCGTGTGTACCCTATCTCTAAGTCATAGACTTCTGCAGAAGCGAACAGGCGATCAAGATGCGCGTCCAAACGAAAGACCGCCGAGCCGAAATCTGTCTCGTAGCAACGTATGCCTTCAAATATTCCTGTGCCGTAATGCAGCGCGTGTGCTGAAACATGAACCATAGCGTTTTCCCAAGCTACTTTTCGCCCGTTCATCCATACCCATTTAGTTTGCTCAAATCCCATTAATTTACTCCATTCGATTTTTTTAGAAGTTTGGAGTACCGCCTTCAGGCGGAATTTCCTGAAGGCGGTACTCCAAACGGAATTAACTTAGCTTCATCTCTTTCAAGCCAGCTCCGGCAGGAACCATCGGATATACGTTCTCTTCTTCGGTTACCACAACGTCTATCACGACAACGCCTGGGGTGTTCAAACCTTTTTCAAGAACGGCGCACAATTCTTCCGGCTTAGAAACTCGCAAGCCAGTTGCGCCGTAGGCTTCCGCCAGTTTTACAAAATCCGGTTGGCACTCCATCAAGACATGTGAATAATTTTTGTCATAAAAAATCTCTTGCCATTGGCGAACCATTCCTAAAAAACCATTGTTCATGATGATGACCTTGAGATTGGTTTTGTATTGCACTGCTGTGGTGAGTTCTTGCGCGGTCATTTGGAAACCACCATCGCCTACGAAAGCGATGACCTGCCGATCAGGATGAGCGATTTGTGCGCCCAGTGCGGCAGGAAGTCCGAAGCCCATGGTTCCAAGGCCGCCGGAAGTCAGCCATTGACGCGGACCATTAAACGGATAGTATTGTGCAAACCACATTTGATGTTGCCCAACGTCAGATGAAACAATGGCCTCGCCTCGCGTTAAGCGATAGAGTTGTTCGACGAGATATTGTGGCTTGATTTCGGTGTCGGAATTTTGATAGGTAAGCGGTGAATATTCTTTCCACTCTGCGATTTGCTGCCACCAATCGGCTAGCCTTGTTT